>JBAYTZ010000018.1 GCA_041675285.1 Candidatus Delongbacteria bacterium | reverse complement strand
TGGCACCGACCTGGCACCGGCCTGGCACCGGCCTGGCACCGGCCTGGCACCGACCTGGCACCGACCTGGCACCGACCTGGCACCGACCTGGCACCGACCTGGCACCAGCCTGGCACCGACCTGGCACCGGCCTGGCACCAGCCTGGCACCTGTCCACATTCCCACACATGAAAAGCCCCCGGCGGAGTCACCACCGGGGGCTTTTGGATGCGTTGAATCGCGCGAGGTCCGCCTTACTTGGCCAGGACCATCTTGCGGGTCATGCTCTGGCCGGCGGCCTCCAGGGTGTAGAAGTACACGCCCGTGCTCAGGCGGCTGGCGTCGAAGGACACCACGTGCTCGCCGCGCTCGGTCATGCCGTTCACCAGGGTCGCCACTTCGCGGCCGGCGATGTCATGGACACGCAGGCTGGCCGTGCCCGCCTCGGGCAGGGAGAAGCGGATCTCCGTGGAGGGGTTGAAGGGGTTCGGCGCATTCTGGGCCAGGGCGAAGCCCGTGGGCAGTTCGTCGGCGCCCACCTGGCCACCGCCGTTGCAATTGAGGCAAACGGTGTAGGCGCCCGGATCGATGGGCTGGCACGTGGCCGGGTCATACGAGGAGAAGGAAAACATGCTCAACACATAGGTCCCGGCGGGCAGGCAGGCCGGCACGGGCAGGCCGTTGTTGCTGAACGCCTGGTTGATGTTCATCACGTCCGGGGCAAAGCTGCCGCAATCCCGCGGGCAATTGCCCGGATCGTCCACACCCTGCAGGTCGATGCCGGGGCCGACCAAACTGGTGAAGTACGTGTCCGTCTCGTCGGAGGGACAGGAATTGATCTCCCAGTCGCAACAGTCTTCCGTCAACACGAAGGTGATGGAAATGGTCTCGCCGGCCAGGATGCTGCCGCTGAGGCAGAAGGTGCGGTCAGCGGAATTCATCACCAGGTTCTGACTGGGCAGCAGGGCGCCGCTCTGGATGAGGGACTGGACCATGTCACGCTCGATGGCCGTGCCAGCGAGCACCGGAGCCGCCAGCGCGGCGCCGAGACAGAAGCACAATGCATTCTTCATGGGGGTAGCCTTTCTTTCACGTGGTTTGGGGGTCGATCAACTCTTCGTCGTTTCTTGCATGAGGAAATTGCAAGGGGCGTGCCAGATTGTTTCGCTTCCCTAACCAGCTTTGCGTTCTGCCCGCGAGCCCACCTTTCTCCCACCTAGATGTTCGATTTTGACCAATCAGGGACCATTTTCGAACAGTTGGTTGACATTTTCTTCGGCGGACCAAACCTTAACCATAAGCCAAGGCAACCCTTCCCCCGCGGCGGATCCCAGGTTCATCCACATCGCACCCACATGCCGGGAGGCCATTGTGACCATGGCCCCCGCGCGCCAAGGAGAAGGGCGGAAGCGTCCCACCCTGGCCGTTTCTTGGGGATCAAGTCAGGAAGGAGGGATCGTGAACCAGCCGCTCACCGTGTTTCTCTGCCCGCGCTGCGGCGTGCGCTTCGCGCTGGAGCTGGGCCGGGAACAGCCCGCCCATAACCAATTGAGTTGTCCGGCCTGCGGCCTCTACCGGGAGGGGCTCCTCCTGCTGGCGCCGGAGGAGTGGGAGGTCTGGGAGTTGTGGCGCGGGCTCAGCCTGCACCTGGACCGCTTGCCGGAAGAATTGCGCGCCCCGTTGGACGAGTGGACGGTGAGCGACGGACCGACGCCGAAGGATCAGGGCCTGCTGCGGGCGGAATGCGCGGAGTGCGGCACCGGCGCCTGGCTGCCCACGGGCGCCGGCCGCTGTCCCGTCTGCCGCGGTACTATGGGGCTCCGCCGCGCGAGCTGAAAGGGATCCGTACGGAGCCGGTGAGGGTCAGTCGTCGTCCCCGTGCCGCTCCCCGCCGTCGTGGCTCGCCTCGCTTTCGTCGCCTTCTCCGCCCTCAGCCCCGTCCTCGTCCCCGCTGCGGTGGCAGCGCACGCAGTCCCGCCAATCGGAAATGCCCTCTTCCCGGTGCTCGGCCGCGAGGCGCGCCGGATTGTGGACGTGGCAGCCCGTGCAGCTGTAGGAATTGTAGCCCTGACCCGGCGTGTGACAATCGGCGCAGTGGGCCGGGTGGTGGTCGTCGAAGCGGAAGTAACGCTGGTGATCGTAGTCGGCGGGGGTCCAGGCCCGAGTCCGGTGGCAGCGGGCGCAATCCACAGTGGTGCCCAGTGCGCGGTGCAGGTCGTCGGCGGGGACCTGCGGCCGGTGGCAGTCTGCACAGGCCGGCGAACCGGCGCCCAGCACCTGATGATCAAAGGTGGCGGGCGTCCAGGCATCCAGGCCGTGGCAGTCGCCGCAGGCCAGCCACGCTGTGGCGTGCAGCGCGTCGTCCGGCTGCTGGCCCCCGTGACAGGCGGCACAATCCGCGGACAGCTCGGCCGGTAGCCGGTCGTGGGAGAAGCGTGCCGCGGCGCCCCCGCCCAATCGGCCCGCGTGTTCGGCGTGGCAGAGGGCGCAGGTGAGGGCCTGGCTGCGCTGATGCAAGCCCTGGACGGCCACGCGCGGCGAGTCCAGTTCTGCCCCGTCCACGGTGCGCAGCCCGATGCCCGCCGGCTCGTGACACGCCGAACAGCGCTCCCGAGTGACGCCCCGCCCCACTTCGTGACAGGCCAGACAGTCGTCCTGAAGGGATTCGTGGGCGGCCAGCAGGTGGCCGGGCTGGATGGCCGCGCCGGGCGCCAGCCAGGCGAAGCCCGCCCCCAGGACGAGTACGATCAGGAAACTCAGCAGGCTGCGGTTCATGGCTTCACCAGAGCAACAGGGTGACGGCGACGTGGACCAGAGCCAGGCCGGCGAAGGCGAGGGTCAGCGGCATGTGGATGCTGCGCCAGCGCTGCAAGGTGCCGGTCAGAAGGGCCATGGTCTGCAGACGGCGCTCCGTCTCGTGCGGATCCAGGTCCAGGGCCTCGAGCTCCCGGCGGCGCGCCGCGAGGCGCCGGCGGGCCTCGGCCAGCAGGAACTTGCCCGTCAGGCCGCTGGCCACCACCAGCACCATGGCCAGCAGGGCCAGCCAGGGAATCACGGCGTTCAGGTGGATGCCCCCGTGCACGAGCAGGAGCAGGGCGCCCAGCCAACCCAGGGTCTCGTGCAGCTGCAACAGGCCCTTGGGCGAGCCCAGCCGCAGCAGTTTGCGGCGCCGAAAGGAATGAAGAAAGGAGAGGGCCAACAGGCCCACGCCCACCGGCCCCAGCCAGCGGCCCACCCCAGCCAGGCCGGCCTGGTGCAAGGCCCAGTCCACCAGCAGGGCAACGGCCAGCAGAGACCCGAAGATCAGGCCCGAGGGCAGCAGCTGCGCTCCGATGAATCGCCGCATGAACATCTCCTGCCGGTGAGGGCGGGAAAGGTCGTTCTTGGTATGGGCGCTGCCAAGCGCACAATGGATCAGTCCTTGCGGACGCCAAGTACCGCATTGAGATGGGCAATGCCACGGGCGGGCACCCTCACGGGAACGTCCAGGGCCAAGCCGTTGGCGCCGGCCCGTGCGGCAGGCTCGCTTTCCAACAGGGTCCACCGCGTGTGGCCCTGGATCTCACGCCAAGTGAACTCCAACGGGGTGTCTTCCGTGTTGGTGAACTGCACATCCAAGTGCCACACGGGTTCACCAGCGCGTGTTTCCTGGAACACTTGGCGAGCGGCATCAAGTCCTGTCACGGCTCCCAGCTCGAGCGCCGTGTAGTCCCGCGTCCCCATCGTGTGACAGAACCAAGGGTAACGGAAAATCCCTGAGTCTCCCATTGGGAGCCGGTCGATCCGCCCGGCCACCAGCCAATCGCGCAAGGCAAAGGACTCAAGGACGTGGTGTTCATAGGGGAGGATGCGGCGGTCATCTTGACCCGGGAGACCTGCCACCATGTCCAGGCTGGCTACGGTCGTACCGGCCATGCCCCGCTTCTGGGAGTCCCGGACCACCTTGTCCCACTTCCATTCCGTGGAGTCCACGCCCCAGCTCACGGTGCCGCCCGGCTCGATTCGGGATCGCAGCGCACCGGATAGCAGAGGTGGGTCCAGGGACAATTGGCCCCACTCCTCCTGGTACTCGGGCCAATCAGATCCCAAGGGCCAGAACTTCACGTGGCTCTTCCTTGATGCGGAGGATCGAAGGTCCGCCCACTTCGACATGACTAGCTCACGTTCGCCCTGATTGGTCACGCAACGTTTGGCCACCGCGTTCACCGTGCGCGGTGAGTTCTCCACAGTCGTCGCATACACGTGGGAACCGAGCAACTCCCTCGCAATCCCCCGAATGTGGATCGACTTCCGCCCCGCCTTCCCGCACATTCCATGCAGGGTGATCGGCTCCCGCATTTGCAGTCCTGATTCCCGCCAGCTGGACAGCAACCGCCCCACAGCGGTGGGCAAATCACCTTGCCACAGATCGCCCGTCCACGTCCAGGGAGAACGGTCCCCTTCCTCACGGAGCGTGTCGTCTAGCCGCCGCAGAATCGCGCTCCTATTGGAGTCGCTATGCACGACCAACCTGTGATGTTGAATCAGCTGGGATGCCTCATCGAGCAACCTTCTCCCATGAATGGGAATCCGCTGTCTGCTCATGGACGCCAAGCCATCCGACAACCACAAATCCATGGACATGCTGTCGAGGGCGAGGTCAGCGGCGCTCACCTCCATCGACACCGGGTTCATGCCCCAAGGATTGCTCAGCTCCATCTCGAAAGGCCCCCGGGGAAGGATGACATCCACAACGCCCTCCCAAACCACGGGCTGATTCATCTCGAGACGCTGTACATGGATGGTGGCGGGACACGAGGCGACATCCACGCAGATGGTGGTGGGAGCGGCGGCCCAGGCGATCCCGGTCAACCACAGGCCACCCAGGAGCCACCTGATGGTGCCGGCATGTCGATTCCATCGGTGATGAACGTCGGCCATGACAGCCTCACGATTCTCGGTGCGTGTCCCCAAAAGAAGGCCGGGTTTCCCCGGCCTTTCGGTCAACAGATTCAGCTCAGCCGGTGCACCACCAGCCCGCTGTAGAGCTTGGGCTCGAACCAGGTGCTCTTGGGCGGCATGACCTGGCCCGAGTCGGCCACAGCCATCAGGTCGTCGATGGACGTGGGATACATGGCCACGGCGCAGGCGAAGCCGTCCTCGTCCACGCGCCGCTCCAGCTCGGCCAGCCCGCGGATGCCGCCCACGAAATCCAGCCGCTTGTCCGTGCGCGGATCCGTGATGCCCAGCATGTCGGTGAGCAGGTTCTTCTGCAGCACGGCCACGTCCAGGCAGGCCACCGGATCGTCCGCCGGCACCACCTCGGGGCGGGCCGTCAGCCGGTACCAGCACCCTTCCAAATAGAGGCCGAAGTTGCCGCGCTCCGCGGGCTTGCAGGGCGCGCCGCGCTCGCCGGCGGGCTCCACCATGAAAGCGCGCTCCAGGTCCGCCAGGAACTGCTGGGGCGTGCGGCCGCCCAGGTCCTTGATCAGGCGGTTGTAGTCCATGATGTGCAGCTGGTCGCTGGGGAAGCAGACCGCCAGGAAGCGGTTGTACTCCTCGTCCCCCGTGTGCTTCGGATTGGCCGCCCGGCGCTGCTCGCCCACCTTGGCCGCGCTGGCGCTGCGGTGGTGGCCGTCGGCCACGTAGAGGTTCTTGACCTTGGCGAAGCCCGCCGTGACTTCCGCCTGCAGTTTGGCGTCGTCCAGCACCCACCACTGGTGACGCACGCCGCCGGACTCGAAGTCATAGACCGGCGGGCGGCTCTCCGTCCACTGCTCGGCGATCTGGTCCAGCCGGGCCTGGCCGCGATAGGTGAGGAAGACCAGCCCCACGTTGGCGTCGCACTCGTCCACGTGCCGGATGCGGTCCTTCTCCTTGTCGGCGCGCGTGTGCTCGTGCTTGCGGATCACGTCCGTCAGATAGTCGTCCACGCTGCAGCAGCCCACCCAGCCGGTCTGGACGCGGCCGTCCATGTGCTGGCGATAGATGTAGAAGCAGTCCGTGTCGTCCTGGATCAGCACACCCAGGGCGATGAAGCGGTCCAGGTTCTCGCGGGCTTTGGCGTAGACGCGGTCGTCGTAGAGGTCCACGTCCGCGGGCAGGTCGATCTCCGACTTGTCCACGTGCAGGAAGGTGTGGGGGTTGCCCTCGGCCTCCAGCCGGGCCTCGGCGGAATTGAGCACGTCATAGGGCCGGCAGGCCACGCGCGCCGCCAACTCGGCGCGGGGCCGGAAGCCCTGGAAGGGGGTGAAGACCGCCATGCTCAGCCCCCCAGCCGTTCGGTGAGAATGGCTACCACCTCGGCGCCGATGCGCGTCTGGGCCTGTTTGGTCTCCGCGCCGATGTGCGGCGTCGCGCTGACGTTGGGATGGTTCAGCAGGGTCTGGTTCTTGGTCGGCTCCTCGGCGTAGACGTCGATGCCCGCGCCCGCCACCTGGCCGCTGTTCAGCGCGTCCAGCAGGGCGGCCTCGTCCACCACGCCGCCGCGGCTGCAGTTCACCAGCCGCACGCCCTTTTTCATCACGGCGAATTCGGCCGCGCCCAGCAGCGCGCCCTTGGCCTTGTCGAACGGCACGTGCAGGCTGAGGTAATCGCTTTGGGCCAGCAATTCGGGCAACTCCACGCGCCTGGCACCGGGCTGGTCCCAGACCACGCCGGGCAGGTCAGTGTAGACGACGCTCATCCCCAGGGCCTGGGCGCGCTTGCCCAGTTCCTGGCCGATGCGCCCGATGCCGATGATCCCCAGCGTGGCGCCACCCAGCTCGGTGCCCTTGTATTGCTTCTTGTTCCACTCGCCCTGGCGCATGCTGACGTTGCTGTGCGCGATGAAGCGGCTGACGGCGAACATGTGGGCCAGCGCCAGCTCGGCCACGGCCGCGCTGGAGGCGGTGGGCGTGTTGCGGACTTCGATGCCCTTGGCGCGGGCGTAGACGTGGTCGATGTTGTCGATGCCCACGCCGCCGCGGATGATCAGCTTCAGCTTGCCGCCGGCCAGGGCCGCGTCGATGTTGGGCTCGCGCAGCTTGGTGGCGCTGCGGATGACCACCGCGTCGGCGCTCTTCAGCTGGGAGTTGAGCTCGTCGCCCTCGTAGTGGGTGGTGTCCACGTCGTGGCCCTTGTCCTTCAGGGCCTGCACGGCGGCCGCGTCGAGGCCGTCGTTCAAGAGAATGCGTGCCATGTGGCGACTCCTACTTGAGACCCAGGATCTCTTCCATCTGCCCGAACAGGCCTTCCAGCTCCTCGCGCGTGCGCCAGCCCATGTGCGCGATGCGGAAGGTCTTGTCCTTCAGGTCGCCGTAGCCGTTGGCGATCTGGTAGCCGCGCTCGCCCAGCGCCTTGTTCAGGTCGCTGATGTTGAGCTCGCGCGTGTTGTGCACCACGGTGACGGTGCGGCTGGCGTACTTCTCCTCCACCAGCAGGCGGAAGTGCTTGGCCGCCCACTCGCGCGTGAGCTTCATGTTTTCCTCGTGGCGCTTCCAGTAGGCCTCCAGGCCGACGGAGAGCATTAGGTCCAGCTGGAGGTTCAGCGCGAACATGTGGCTCAGGGTGGGCGTGGACGGGTATTGGTAGTCCTTCTTGAAGATGAAGTCGTAGAGCTGGACCATGTCGAAGTAGAAGCCGCGCTCCTTGACCGTGCGGCCGCGCTCGATGGCGCGCTTGGTGACGCTGCAGGCGGCCAAGCCGGGGGGCAGCGCCAGGGCCTTCTGGCTGCTGGTGATGCAGCAGTCCACGCCCAGCTCGTCCACGGCGATGGGTGCGCCGCCCATGCTCGAGACGGCGTCCATCAGCCAGAGCACGTCGGGATAACGCCGGCGCACTTCGGCGATCTCGGCGACGGGGTTCATCACGCCGCTGGAGGTTTCGTTGTGCGTGATGGTGAAGGTGTCGTACTTGCCCGTGGCCAGGGCGGCCTCCACGGCCTCGGCGGTGGTGTGCTGGCCCTGGGGCACCTCGAACAAGTCCGCGGTCTTGCCGTTCTGGACGGCCATCTCGTACCAGCGCTTGCCGAAGGCGCCCACGCTGAAGACGGCCACGCCCTTCTGGGTGAAGGAGCGGATGGAGCCCTCCATCAGGCCCGAGCCCGAGGAGGTGGAGAGCAGGATCTGCTCGCGGGTCTGGAAGACCTGCTGGAGCTTCTCGGAGATCGCGCGCTGCAGGGCGCTGGCGTCCTTGCTGCGGTGACCCATCATGGGCGTGGCCATGGCGGCCAACACATCCGGCCGGACATCGACGGGTCCGGGGATGAAGAGCTTCTTATGTGCCATCGGATCCTCCTTGGCGAGCCGGGTCCGGCCGCATTTCGCACGCGGGGTTCCCGGCGGTTGGCTGATTGGGAGCGGACCCCGCGCGGGGCCCGGCTTCGGCTGTCAAAAGGTGGGATTTCTTAACAAGTCAACCAATGGGGCGAACCAGAGGGACTGGGGAACGAATTCGTTGCCGGTCAACCGGTTCGACCTTCCATCAGCCAGATCCGGGAACGACGGCGACAGGCCCCGCCCGGCAAGCGGCCAGACAGCCCACAAAAAGGGAGGGCGTCGGCCCTCCCCTATGAAATCAACTCACTGGTTCGCGCCTCAGCCCTCGCTGCCCAGGTGGGCGCGGGTGCGCTCCAGGTAGCCCTTGACGTAGTCGGCGATGGCCTCCTCCAGCGGCGTGGCGGGCACGCTGAGGCCCACGGCGCGGGCCTTGTCCATCTCGGCGCAGGTGTAGTACTGGTACTGGTCGCGCAGTTCCATCGGCATGGCCACCCAGTCGATGTCGGGTTCGCGGCCCAGCGCGGCGAACACCGCGTGCACCATGTCGCGGAAGGAGCGCGGCCGGCCCGTCCCCAGGTTGTAGATCCCGCCCGGAATGGCGGGCTCCAGGGCCTCCGCCACGCAGCGCACGGCGTCCTTCACGTAGAGGAAGTCGCGGGTCTCGCCGCCGTCGGCGTGGCCCGTGCGGTGGCTGGCGAAGAGCTTGACGTGGTGGTGCTCGTGGATCTGCTCCCAGGCCTTGAGTGCCATGGAGCGCATCTCGCCCTTGTGGTACTCGTTCACGCCGAAGACGTTGAAGAATTTGAAGCCCACGGCGTTGTCCAGCAGGCCCTCGCGGCGCATCCACAGGTCAAAGAGGTGCTTGCTGTAACCGTAGATGCTCAGGGGCCGCAGGCGGTCCAGGCTCTGCAGGTCGTCGGAGTAGCCCTGGGAGCCGTCGCCGTAGGTGGCCGCGCTGGAGGCGTAGACCAGGCGCACGCCGGCGGCCGCGCAGGCGCGGGCCAGATCGCGGCTGTAGTGCACGTTGTTGAACATCAGGTAATCGGCGTCGCGCTCGGTGGTCGAGCTGCAGGCCCCCATGTGGATCACGGCCGTGACGCCCGCCGGCAGGCCGTCCGCGCGCAGATCGCGCAGGAACTGGTCCTTGTGGTGATACTCGCTGTAGCGCAGGTTGGCCAGGTTGTGCCACTTCTCCGTGGTGCCCAGCCGGTCCACGATGAGGATGTCGTCCACCCCGCGCCGGTTCAGCTCCCAGACCACGGCACTGCCGATGAAGCCCGCCCCGCCGGTCACGATGATCATGGCCCGTCCTCCCGCTTTTCCCGCGTCAACCTAGCAGCCTGCAAGCTCTTTCGCTTGCGGAAACTTGCCCGCTTCGTGAGCTTGGTGCGCCAAGCCGTGCGGGTTCCCGCTCCGGGGCCCGCTTCCGTTCCGCTTCCCGGAGGCCCACATGAAACGCGCGCACACGCCCTGGCCGGCCCTGGTCTTGATCCTGGCCGCCTGGCTCTTATCGGCAGCGCCGGCCGCCGCCGGCAGTTCCTTTCCGAACGAAGTTCAAACCGAAGGCTGGCAGGGAGCGCCACCCGCCACGGCCCTGCCCGGCCGCGCGGCAGTGCTCCAGGCCCGCGAGGCCTGCCGGCTGGGCAAGCAGTCCGCGCGCCTCGAGTCGTCCCAGTTGCTGGACGAGGCCCTGCGCGAGGACGATCCGCTGACCTGGTACGACGTGACCTTCTACGACCTGGCCGTGTCCGTCTTCCAGGGCGACGACCTGCTGAACGGCTTCGTGGAGATGGAGCTGATCAGTCGGCTGGACGGCCTGGAGGTCCTCGAGTTGCACGCCGCGCCCAACCTGACCCTCAACAGCGTCAGCGACGGCAGCCAGGAGCTGGACTACCAGCGCGAGGGCGACCGGCTGAGCGTGCAGCTGCCGGCCGCGCTGGCCGAGGGCCAGGCCGCCCGCCTGCAGATCCAGTACTTCGCCGAGTTCAACGGCTGCGGCGTGCTCAGCACCTGGCGCGCCAACGTGCAGACCGGGCAGAACGTGCACACCATCACGACCCAGGCCGAGCCCTTCGACGCCCGCTGCTGGTGGCCCTGCAAGGACGACACGCGCGACAAGGCGGACTCCCTGACCTTCGCCATCACCACCGACGACTTCAACACGGCGGTGAGCAACGGCGTGCTGCGCTCCAACGTGTTGAACGAGGACGGCACGCGCACCTTCACGTGGCACGAGAGCTGGCCCATCGTGACCTATCTGGTCTCGCTTTGTGTCACCGAGTACAATCACGCGGAGACCGTCTGGAGCTGGGAAGGCCAGGACATGCCCATGCACGACTGGTCCTGGGGCCTGAGCGCGGGCGACCAGCAATTCGTGCTGGAATCCGGGCTGGCCTCGCTGGACGCGCTCTCCACCCGCTACGGCACCTATCCCTTCCGCAATGAGAAGTACGGCCACGCCCAGTACACCTGGGGCGGCGCCATGGAGCACCAGACCTGCACGTCCATGGGCTTCTACAACGAGGCCGTGGTGGCCCACGAACTGGCGCACCAGTGGTTCGGCGACAAAATCACCTGCGACACCTTCCACCACATCTGGCTCAACGAGGGCTGGGCCACCTATAGCGAGGCCATCCACTTCGAGCACTACCTGGGCCCGGAGGCCCTGCACGAGTACATGAACTACGAGGAGTACCTGGGCCCGGGCACGATCTACGTCGAGAATCCCGCCACCGACAACATCTTCGACGGCAACTTGAGCTACTCCAAGGGCGGCTGGGTCGTGCACATGCTGCGCCACGTCATGGGCGAGGAGGCCTTCTGGGCCGCCGTCCACGCCTACCTGGGGCCCAACGAGCCGGCGTATCACCGCACGGCCACCACGGACGAGTTCCGCGCCTTCATGGAGGCCGAGCACGGCGCGTCGCTGGAGTGGTTCTTCGACGAGTGGATCATGGGCCAGTACTACCCGGACTACGAGTACTTCTGGACCTCCGAGCCCGCCGGGACGCCCGGCCACTACTGGCTGGACCTGGGCCTCATCCAGGCCCAGACGCCCGAGCGCCAGACCTTCACGATGCCCGTCGACTGCCGCGTGACCATGGCGGGCGGGGCCACGGAAACGGTGGTCGTGACCAACGACCAGGCGGCGCAGGGCTACCGGCTGCTGTTGGACGCCGAACCCCTGGCCGTGGAGCTGGACCCCGACGACTGGATCCTCGGCCCCGCCACCCGGCTGGACAGCCCGCCCGCAACAGACATCCACTGCTCGGACCTGCGCCTGCTGGACGAGGCCGGCCAGCCCCTGGAGCGCATCCCTGCCGGCGGCGCCTTCCAACTGGCCTTCGAGCTGTTCAACCGGGGCGCGGCCTCCGGCGCGCTGGACGTGTCCCTCTCCTGCGGCCACCCCGACGTGGAGCTGGCCGGTCCCGTGGTCCGGCCGCCGCTGGCCTTTGGTGGCCGCGACGAGCTGGCCCTGGGGGGCAGCACGCTGGACGGCATTTCGGGACTGGTGCCCATCACGCTGACCGTGACCTGGGCGGGCGGCAGCCTGGAACTCAGCCAGAGTTTCCCCGCCGGCCACCCCGAGCTGCTGCTGGTGGACGACGACGGCGGCGCGACCTATGAGACGTGGTACGAGACGGCCCTGGCGGGCGCGCTGGACTACCAGCTGGCCACGCCGGACTCGCTGCCCGCCGACCTCAGCGGTTACGGTCTGGTGGTCTGGTTCACGGGGGACAACCGCCGGGCCCTGGAGCCCGAGGAGTGGGTGCGACTCTCGTCGTACTGGCAGGATGGCGGGCACCTGGTCTTCACGGGCCAGGACTTCGCCGAGGCCCAGTCCACGGAGGACCTCTCGGGATACTGCGGCCTGGCCCTGGTGGACAGCGTCTACGACAACAACGCCGTGGACACGGTGGCGGAGGGCATCTTCGCCGGCCGGCGCATGTACCTGTTCAACGGCGGCGCGGGCAACCAGACCCGGGTGGACGTGCTGGCCGGCCTGCTGGACTGCATGGCGCCCCAGGCCTACTACTACAACTACCAGGCGGGCAGCGCCGCCGAGGAGCTGTGGTGCGGCGAGGGCGGGCTGTTGACCCTGGGCTTCGGCCTGGAGGGCATCGCCGACATCGGCAACGGGATCAACCTGCGGGAGAGCCTGGAGGCCCTGGGGGCCTGGAGCCGCGGCGAGACGGCCGTGGAGCCCGCGCCCGCCACACGGCCGGAGCGCGGCTTCGCGCTCAGCGGCGCGCATCCCAATCCCTTCAATCCGACCACGGTGCTGGAGTGGCGCGCCGAGCGGCCGGGCACGCTGCGCGGCGGCATCTACAACCTCGCCGGACAACTGGTGGAGGAACTGGCCGCCCGGGAGGTGCCCGCGGGCGCCGGCCGCCTGAGCTGGACCGCGGCGGGCCGGGCCAGCGGTCTCTACCTGGCGCGGCTGGAACTGCAGACCGCGGACGGCCACCGCCAGTCCGCGACGCTCAAGCTCATGCTGCTGCAATAGGAACCGCTGTGACACATCCGCTTCTGAAAACTTCACAGGGCCGGCGCTTGTCGGCCCTGTGCTGGATCGGCTGGCTGCTGGTGCTGGCGCTGCCACTCCGGGCGGCCGAACCCAAGGTGGAGGCCTTCGCCGCCCGCGCCGCGGCCTGCCCCGCTCCCGGGCCGGACTGCCTGGTGGAACTGGGACGCTCGCTGCTCGGCACGCCCTATCTCAAGGGCGCGCTGGCCGGCCCGCGCGATCCCGCCACGGGTCTGACCCTCAGCCTGTCCAAGGTGGACTGCATGGTGCTGCTGGAGTGGCTGCTGGCGGGCAACTCGCTGGCCGGACGGCCCGCGGCGGGCAGGGCGGACAGCCTGGCCCTGGCCCTGGCGCGCGTGCGGTTCCGCGATGGGCTCGTGAACTGGAAACAGCGTCACCACTTCTTCAGCGACTGGCTGGACTCGGGCCCGCGCCTGACGGACGCCGGCGCGGGGTTCAGCGGCGCCCGCCGGCGCAGCGTGGAGCTCAACCAGCGGGAAGGCCAGCGCCGCTGGGTCCAGGGCGTGCCCGTCCGCACGCAGGAGGTCTGGTGGGTCCCGCCGGGCGAGTCCACCCTGGACAGCCTGCGCGACGGCGATCTGGTGGGTCTCTGGGCGGCCAAGCCCGGCCTGGACGTGACCCACGTGGGGATCATCGTCCACGAGGGCGGGCGCGTGCTGCTGCTCAACGCCTCCAGCCGGGCCATGAAGGTGCGCCTGGAGCCGCTGGCCGAGCACCCGGCCTGGAAGAAGGGCCTGCTGGTCTTCCGGCGCTGAATTCACTGGATCTGTTCGTGATACAACGCGGGCGCGGGTGGCGGCGGGCACGAGGATTGGCTGAAGGCTGGAAGGAACCGCATGAACGCGCTGGCCCTCATCCGTCACGGCGACCTGGACGGCAACAACCTCTCCCACCTGGGACAACGCCAGGCGGCCTCGCTGGGCCGCCAGTTGCGCGATTCCGGCGGGCGTCGGCAGTTGGAGGCCCGGGTGCTGAGCAGTCCGGCTCCCCGGGCCCGCCAGACCGCCTCCGCCCTCTGCTCCTTTCTGGGGCTGCGCGAGCCGGAGGAGGACCCGCGGCTCTGGAGCGGGCCCGACGGCCCGCCGGGCAGTTGGGAACAGGACCTGCCCGGCCTGGTGCGCAAGCTGGACGAGTGGTCCCGCGGGACCGAGCTGCTGGTGGTGGTGACCCACTTCGAACTCTGCCTGGGGTTGCCGCCCCTGCTGGCCCGCAAGCACGGGCTGGACGGCGTGCTGCCGCGCGGGCTGCGCCGCGGCCAGGGGTTGTGGGTGGAAGGGGACGGGGGCTTGTGGCGGCTGCTTGACCCGTAAGCCTCAGCGGGCGGGCGGACTCCAGATCAGGCAGAGCCCCACGTCGGGCTGGCGCGCGTCCAGGCTGTAAGGTCGGCGGCTGGAGCCGCTGCGCAGCCCCGAGGAGCCGGCGGCCCGCACGCCTTCCGCGCCCGCCAGCCAGACCCGCCCCGCCCCGGTTGCTTCCGCCGGTGTGCCGGGCAGGCGATAGCCACCCTTCGTGCCAGCCTGCCACGCCGCAGACTCATCATAGCGGCCGTCCAGGCCCAGTCGCGCATTCAACCAATTGCAGTACCGCAGCGCTTCCCGCGGGCTCAGTCCCAGGGCGGGCTGATCGTCGGCGGGCCGCGCGGCCCGGCCTTCCACCCACTCGACGGCGGCGGGCAGGGCCGTCCCGGTCTCACGCGAGAAGGCCCGCACTTCCGCCACGCTCACGCTGCGCCGCGCCAGGGTTCCGGCCGGGAGATCCTCCAGCGGGCGGGCGCCCCAGACGGTGGTCCAGTCGCTCTGGTGGCGGGTCAGCCGGCTGCGCAGCCGGTAGCGGGCCAACCGGTCGCCGGGCAGCGGGTCCAGCCAGCTTCCCGGCGCCTCGGGCACCCGCCAGCGCAGGGTGTCCGCGCCCAGCACGCGCTCGATCTCCAGCTGGCCGGCCAGCCACTCGCGCGGCTCCCAGTTCAGTTCCAGGCCGCCGGGCGCGGGGCGGACGTCCACGGCGGCGGGCGGTTCGGGCGTAAGGGAGATCTCCCGCCAAGCCGACCAGCGGCTCTGGCTGGGCGGACTGCCGGCCCGCCAGCGCAGGTGCAGGCGCTCCGTCGCCGGCAGGGCGAAGGCGTGCGCGGCGGCCGGGGGTCGGCGGGTGACGACGCCCGCGGCGCGCCACTCCAGCTCCCAGAGCCCGCTCCAGCCGCGCTCGTCCTCCAGCGTGGCCGTCAGCAGCGTGTCGCTGGCCGAGCTGAGGCGCAGGCCGCCCGGCGCGGGCCAGCTCAGATCCAGGCTCTGCTTCCAGAGCGGACCCTGCGGCCCGAGGGCCTGCAGGCGACAGACACCGGCCAGACCTTCCAGGGTGAGGCCGGCGGCGGGCAGCGGAGCGCGCCCCTGGCGGCCCTGGCCGTCCAGCCAGACCAGTTCGAGTTCCGGCGGCACGACGGCGTCGCGTGCGCTGATCTGCAGACTGCCGGGTCCCGTGCGGCGCACGTCCAGCCGCAGGGCCGCCGCGCCGCTCTCCCAGCGGAAGGGCAACGAGGTCCGTCCCTCATCGTCCCGGGCGGCCACCAGCAATTCATCCGTCCCGGTTGCCGTCACGCGCCAGCGTCCGGCGCCGGCATTCTCCAGCGTCGCCGTGCCCTGCAGCAGCACCAGCGGCCAGGGGCTGAGCAGTTCCAGCGCCTCGCCCGCGAAACCCGCCCACTCCGGCGCGGCCGGGGCCGCGTCCTCGACCGGACCGGCCAGGGCAGGGGCGGCGGGTTGGTCGGGACCGGCCAGGCGCAGGGGCTTGCCCAGGCCGCCCCAGTCCAGGGTCAGCGCGCTGAAGGCGCGGCCGGCGAGATCGAGTTCGAACGAGCTGCCGGCGGGCAGCCGCTGGAGATCGGTGAGCTGGCCGCCGTGCTCCAGGCGCAGGATCAGGTCGGGCAGGGGACACCCGTCCCGGCCGTCCTGCTGGACGCGCCCCACCAGCCGGCGGCCTTCTAGCCGGGCCTCCAACCGGGGCAGGGCGCGGTTCCAGATCCACTCGTCCCCGTAGTCCGGCAGACCCAGCGAGTCCAGCCGGGCCGGGCGCAGCACCAGCGACCCGCCGCGCGGCGGCGCGCCCAGCTGCAGGTCCACGGCCCCGTCCGCTCCCACCGCTCCCAGCTCCAGGAATCCGGCCGGCGTTTCCGCCTCCAGCCAGTCCCAGCCCGCGGCGCGCCCGCTCAGGCGCAGGCTGTCGCAGCCCAGCAGGGTGACGGACCACGACGGCTCCGCTCCCCGGGCGACGCAGACCCCCAGCAGCCAGGCCGCCAAGGTCGCGGGTAGGCCCGCACGCAGGTTCATGGACGGTCCGGCTTGCGCAGGTACAGCGTGTCCACCACCTGGCTCTCCAGGATCAACAGGTCGCGCAGCACCTTGTCCACCACGTAGGTCGTGTCCTCGCGCACGATCTGCACCACGTCCAGCACGCGCCGTCCGCCCGCGCCGCCCGGGCGCGCGAACAGGCTGTCGCCCGGATAGTCCCAGACCCGCATCAGCAGACCGTCCTCGCGCACGTCCAGGGCCAGCTCGAAGCGTGAGATGCCCAGATTGCGCCGGGTGGCCCCGAGCAGGTCGGCCAGCAGGACGGCGGTGGGCTGAGCCAGCTGGCGCAGCTCCTCCGGCTGCACGTCGGCCGGGGCGTGGATCTCGTGGTGCGCGGCGAAGGACCAGCCGGCCAGGGTCTCGCGCAGCTCGCGATCCAGGGGGCGCAGCAGATGGCCCTGTCCGCCGGGCAGCAGGCGCAGCAGGTCGCCCTCGCCGAAACCATCGCCGCCCAGGTCCACCAGTTCCACGGCCTCCGCGGCGCGCGCGTCCAGGCCCAGCAGCTGCTGGCTGAGCAGGCGCTCGATCAGCACGGGATCCTCCACCCGGGCACGCAGCACCATCTGCGCCTCCACCCGGGGTCCGCTGCCGGCCTGCCCGTCGCCGGGAGCGGAGCCGCCCGTGGCAGGCAGCAGGGCGCCCAGCGCCGCCAAAGTCCAGAGCGGGCGGCTCATGGCGTGCCTCCGCCGGCCTTCTTCAGCGCCGCGCGCGCCTCCTCGGCGCGGCCCAGCCGCCGATACACGTCGGCCTGCAACTGGTAGAGCTCGGCGCGATCCGCGCCGTCGCAGGGTCCGCGCGAGCAGGCGGCCTCGGCGCGCTGCAGCCAGGGCAGCGCGGCCTCGGGCCGGTTGAGCAGCAGGCCGGCCAGCCGCAGGCAGAGCGCCGTCTCCCAGCGTCCCGGCGCGGCCAGACTCTCCTCAAGCAGGGCCCAGGCGCGCTGGGGATCCTCCTCTTCCAGCTCGGCCGCCAAGGATAGGGTCATCCGACCCCGGGTGTCCAGGGCCTCCACGCGCAGGCTGTCGTCCCGCACGCCCTCGGTCAAGAGGCCGCGCACGCGCTCCAGCCCCGCCTCCTTCATGCCCAGCTGGTCGAATTCCAGCTCGCCCAGGGCCAGCAGGTTGCGGGTCTTCTCCTGCGGGTCGGCGCTCTCCGCCACCGCCTGCTGGAGCAGTTCGCGGGCCTCGATCTCGCGGCCCTGCTCGATGAGTTTCCAGGCCTTGTCGATGCGCAGAGCCTGGCCCAGCCGCCCGCCGCCGCGTTGCAGCCAGCGCTTGAGCTGGGTCAGCTCCTTCTGGTCGGACGCGTCCGCCAGGGGCTCCCACTCGCCCATGGCCTGGCGGAACTCGGCCTCGTTCTGCTGTTCCATGGCCAGCGAGACCCGCTCGCGCAGAAGGAGCACCAGGTCCTGGCGCCGCCGTCCCACCGGGCGCTCCTCGCTGCCGCCCTCGTCCTCAAAGGCAAAGGCCCGCAGCGCGCGGCAGGCCTTCTGGTAGCGCTCCAGCGCGGCCGGACCGCGGCCGGCGGCGCGCAGCAGGTCCGCCAGATCCCAGTGGGCGTAGTAGTTGGAGGCGTCCAGGGCCAGGCGCTTCTGGGTCAGCTCGATGGCCCGGTCGCGGAAGTTCAGGCTGGTGTAGAGACGCGCCAGATCCTCCAGCACGCCGCCAATGGCCGCCAGGACGGAGTCGTCCCAGGGGTTGGCCCGCAGCGCGTCCTCCAGCAGGCCCAGGGACTTGCGGTAGCCCTCCGCGGCTTGACGGCGCAGGCTCTCCTTGACGGCGCCCAGCTCGCGCGCCGACATGTCGCCCGGGTACTTGTTGTTGGTCAGGCTGAGCGTGCTCTGCATCTGGCGCAGCGCCTTGTCGTAGAGGTCGTACCAGGCCGTGGAGTCCGTCGCGCCCGCGCGGCGCAGCGAGTCCAGCCGCCAGACCACCCAGGCTTGGTCCTGGGTGCGCTTCCGCAGCTCGGCGGCCTCGTTCAGGCGGGCCCGGGCCTCCGCGCGCCGCTTGGCGCTCACGCGGGGCACCTGGCCCTTGCCCTCCTCCAGGATCTGATCCACGCGGCGTGTCACGGCCGCGCCCGACTCCTGCGCCCAGGTCGCTCCCGGCAGCGCCAGCAGCATGAGGAGCAGGGCGGAAGCCGGGAGACTCCAGCGGACCCCGCGACCGGCACCGTTCATTCCAGATCCTCCAATGCCTTGAGCAAATCCTCGCGCAGGCCCGCGGCCTCGCCCGCCCCGCTGCGCTGGGACTGCACCACCAGTCCGCCCCGGGCGCGGGAGACCTCGCCGCGCTGGAAGGACTGGGCCTGCAGGTCCGCGCCCGCCAGCACCAATAGCCGCAACTCGTCGCCGCGCCGCAGCAGCACGCGCAGCAGGCCGCCCTGCTCGGACACCCAGACCAGCCAGGGCTGACCGCCCAGATTGAGCGTGCCGCCGGGCAGGCTGGCGGCCGTCACGCCCATGAAGCGCGCCAGCACGGGGTCCAGCTCCTGGGGCGGCAGGGAGAGCAGCTCGCCCCGCGGACCGCGCGCCGAACCCGCCCCGGCGCCTCCGCCACGCCGGGCCAGCGGCTCCGTGCGCAGATTCATGTTTGCGGATCCGCGGTTCAGTCCCGAGCCGCCCACCTCATCGCCGCCGTCCAACAGTCGTCCACGGCCGGGCATGACCGGACGGGCGCCGCCGCGGGCGGGCAGGTCGGGCAGTCCGCGCCCCTGCCGCTCGGGCACCGCCGTCAGCGCGCCCGGATCCCGGGGTGCGCTTCGCAGGGCCGCGCGGTCCGGCACCGACAGTGGCCGGGGAGCGCTGCGGCCGATTTGGCGCACCGTCCGCTCGCGCACCCGCGCCTTGAGCAGCCGGTCGCGCACGGGCGTGGGCACGATGGTGCGCACCCAGTTCAGCATCACCTCGGTGGGCGCCGGACCCTGACGGGGCCGATCCACCGAGAGCTGGGCCAGCAGCAGCCAGAGCAGGGCCATCACCAGCAGGCTGGTGGACCAGCCGATCAGCCGGTACTGGCGCTCGCGCAGATCCAGGGTTGTCATGGCCGCGCCTCCGCCCCGGCGGCCGGCGCGCCCGTCTCCGGCAGGAAGCGCACGTCGCGCGGGATCTCGCACAGGTCGCAGGCGTCCACGGCGTCCACGGCGGTCTGCAGCGGCACGCGCGGCCAGGAGCGGACGTCCGCCCCGGCCAACTGGTGCTCGGACTTCAGTCGGGTCAGCACGGCGCGCAGGGTGTCGGCGCCGCTGACGCGCCCCAGGGGCAGATTCAGGCCCGTGGTGCTGGACAGCTCCAGCAGGAAGCTCCCGGCCTCCGTGGCCGTGATCTCCAGCCGGCGTTGCGCCTCGTCCCGGGCCAGCGTGTCCAGCACGGCGGCCAGCCCCGCGGGCAGCGGCAGCACGGCGCGGTCATCCAGGTCGGCCACCGAGAGGAAGCCGATCAGGATGATCAGGGTCACGTCGATCAGGCGTGTGATGTAGCCGCGCATCAGTGTCACGGACGAATCTCCTCGGCGCGGCGGATGATCTCCAGGCTCAGGCCCAGATCCAGCTCGCCGCACAATTCCTGCAGCAGGGCCACTTCCGAGGACGGCCGGCCGCGGTCGGCGCGCAGGCGCACCTGGGTGGCTCCGGCGGCCTGCTCGCCCGCCAGCCAGTCGCGCAGCTCGGTCGCGTCGGCCACCTGGTGCCGCTCGGGGCCGCAGACGAATGCCCCGGCCTCGTTCAGGCTGACCACGGCCAGGTTCTGGAACTCGGCCTGCAGCCGGGGCATGTGGCCGGCCTCGGGCAGTTGCACGGAGACCGAGCTGTCGAAGTGGCTGATCGAGATGAAGCCGAACAGCAGGATCAGCACGATGTCGATGAGTCGCAGCACGGGTTCAGGCTCCTACGACCGCTGGGAATCCAGGGCCCCCGCCTCCAGCATGGCCTGCCGGATCTCGGTGAGCTTCTGGTATTGCCGGTCCAGACTCTTGTCGAAATGGTTGCGTACCAGGGTCAGCACGAAGTTGAGGATCAGGCTGACCACCAGGCCCACCAGGGTGGTGATCAGCGCCAGGCCCATGCCGTGGAGCACCTTGTCCTTGTCCAGCGTGCCGCCGAAAAAGGTCTGGAACATGCCCAGCACGGTTCCCAACAGGCCCAGCGCGCCGGCGCTCTCGGACAGGAAGTTCAGCCAGTTCTGATAGGGCTTGAACCAGTCCTGGCGCACGGTGAGGTGGCGCTCGATCTGCGCGCTCATGGACTCCGGGTTGCGCGTGGCGCGGAACTGGGTGAGCATGTCCACGGCCGCCTGAGACAGGCTGCCCGTCTCCATGCCCTGGATGGCCTTCAGGGCGTCGTCGGCGCTGCGGCCGCGGGGTTTCCAGTCCTGCAAGGCGTTCTCGCGCGACTGGTCCAGGCGGATCATCAGGAAGCGCGAGATGCTGAGGGCTACGCCCGCGGCCAGCGTCAGGTAGATGGGCCACATGATCCAGCCGCCCATGGCCAGGATCTCCAGCACGGGCAGGGTGGCGGCGTCGCCGGCCCCGCCCTCCGCGGCAAGCGCCGGCAGGACGGAACACAGCGTCAGGATGATCGCCGCATGGGGCGCCCGGAAGGCGCGGATTCGCTGCTGCATGGTCAGGGACCTCGTCTGCGTTGGGACTGCGCTATTCATGTTCGTCCAGATGGATGTGGATGCGGTCCACGCCCGCCGGGAGCGCCGCTCCCGGTGCCTGCTCACTCAAGTGCACGTGTCTCACGCGGAGCTGGACGGGCAGCACGAGGGTGCGGTCCGCCAGCAGGCGTCCGCGACTGTCGGCCACCGTGACGTGCAGCCGGGCCTCGCCGGGCTCCAGCGTGCCGGGATCCAGCGCCAGCTGCAGCCGGCGGGGCGGAGCGTCCCGACCCTCGCGCACCACGCGCGCCTGGCCAGGGAGCTCGGCCTCCAGCCGCCACGAGCGCGCCAGCCGGGCCAGCTCTTCGGGCAGCTCCAGCCCCAGGGCCAGCGTGTCGGGCAGCGTGAGACGTCCATTCTCGGGCAGCCGGGGCAGCGGCTGCTCCTCCAGTTCGGCCCCCAGGAGATTGGCCAGGTCGTCCAGCCGCTCCACCCGGTCGCCCACGTGGATCACGGGCCGCACGCCCTCGTCCCAGGCCAGCGTCTCCAGCCAGCCCGAGAGCTGCCACCAGGCCGCTGACCAGGTGCCGTTCACCACGCCGGACTGGTCCGGAGTCAGGGCCTTGCCGGGGTTCAAGGTCAGGCCGGAGGCCGCCAGGGCCGCGGGATCCGCCCCCGCCTGGGCCAGGCGCTCCAGCAGCGCGGGCTCCACGTGCACGTGCAGTTCCACCACCTCCAGCTGCGGCACGGGGCTGCGCAGCAGCAGGGGCGCGCGCTCCGGCCGCCAGCGACGCCGCAGCGCCTCCAGCCAGGGGGCGCCCTCGCGGGGTTCGTCGCCGGGCAACAGGGCGGGCTGGCCGCGCCAGGGTCCGCCGGGAATCAGCGCGCCGCCCAGGCTGTAGGTCCACTCCAGCCGGTGGCTGCCGTCAGAGCGCTCCGCCAGGTCTCCCAGCGGCACGGTCCAGCGATAGGCCAGCTCGTGGTCCGGCAGCGGCTGGGTGGCGAACTCCAGCGCCAGCCCGTCCTGGCGCAGGTCGCCGTAGACGGAGAGGGTCTCCATTGCTCGCCATTCGGCCTGCAGACTGGGTCGTTGTTCGCTCCCCAGATCCTGCAGCGCGCCGCCGCCCACGGTCTGGTTGGCCAGGTTGTCCACGGTCAGGCCCAGGCTCAAGCTGGGACTCTGCCAGGCCAGGCCGAGGTAGCCCCGCACGGGGGCCTTGGGGGCCGACGAGACCAGGGAGAGGCTGGGCCGGTTGAGGCGCTTGAGACCCAAGCCCACGTAGAGGTCCGTGCGCGGCGCCCAGAACAGCCCGGCGCCCAGCAGGGGCTGCAGACGGTCCAGGCCGTCGCGGAAGACGGGATCCTGCAGCGCGTCGGCGCCCAGGCGCTCGCGGTTCCAGCCGAAGCGCCGCACGCCGGCCTCCAGGCCCAGCGAGAGGTTGCTGCGCAGCCGCACGGCCCAGTCCAGGCTGAGCTCGTTCTCGCTGAGCAGGTCTGTGTCACGCAGGTCGCCCAGTAGCACCAGGTTGACCCGCGGCACAGCCAGCTGGAAGCCGCCCTGGCCGATGGCCGCGGCGCCGCCCGCCAGTCCCGCGTTGAGCAGCTGCCAGTCCGCCGAGAAGGCCAGCGGACGCCAGGCCGCCAGGGCCGGATTGATCCGCATGGCGTCCGTCCGCCCCAGCAGGGCCGGGTTACCGGTGAAGGTCATTTCCGCGCGGGCCGCCAGACCGATGGTGAGAACCAGCGCCAGCCGGGTGAGTCGGGTTTTCATCGCACCACCCCCAGCTGGCCGCGGGCCAGCACGTGCTCGCCGTCCAGCATCACCCAGGCGTAGACGCCGGGCAGCAGATCGCGGCCCGCCAGGCGCCCGTCCCAGTTCCAGGCGTGTTCGGCGGCGCCCAGGCTGTGGGCCGCCACCCGCCGGCCGCCGGCGTCGAAGATCTCGACCCGGTAATGGCGCGCCGCGGGCCGCGCGCTGAACACGAAGCGCAGCTCGTCGTTGACGCCGTCGCCATTGGGCGAGAAGGCCCGCTGCTCCGGACCCAGGGGCTCGCGGGTCAGCTGGACGCAGTCCGACAGCTGATTGTCGGCCTCGTCCTCGGCGGGATTGCCGGGCAAGAGGCGCAGGGTCCAGCAGCTCTGCGTCCCGTCCAGGGGCATCACCAGGGTCAGGCTGGTGTCCAACGTGGCCGCGGCGCCCAGGTCCAGCCAGGGCCAGTCCAGTCGCGCGGCCTCTTGCAGGTCCTGCTCCAGCCGCAGCACCAGGCTGCCCACATAGCCGCTGGCGGAGAAGATCCGCACCGGCAGGGAGAGCGTGTCGCCCCAGTGGGCTTCGGCGGGCGGCGCGGCCCGCAGGTTGAGCTGAAGTTGCTGGGGCGACTGCAGGACGTCCAGCCCGCGCTGCACGTGCAGAGAGCCGCTGCCCGGCGGCAGGTCGGACACGTCCAGGCGCCAGTGCACTCGGCCACCCAGGCGAAGGGAGTCGCCCACCTCCGGCCGATAGGCCAGATCCAGGCGGCGGGTCGCGCCGGCCAACGGCAACAGGGCCAGGGTGTCGGCGAAGAGTGGATGGTGGCTGAGCAGGAGCTCGCCCGCCAGCCCATCGCCGTCCACTTCCGCCACTTCCCAGCTGAGCAGGGTCTCCACGCCCTCGGGCAGGTCCGTGCCCTCCGCGGGCGCCAGCAGCAGGCGCGGGTCGTCCTCCACGGGCTGGATGGCCACGCGCAATGTGTCACGGCGGGCGGCCTGGCCCTCCTCCTGCAGTTGGAAGAGCAGACTCAGGCCCGGCACTTGGCGCAGGTTGACGTCCGGTGCGGGGCTCAGTCGGAAAAGCAGGCCGTCCAGGGCCTCCACTTCCAGCACCTCGTCCGGCGCCAGCTCCCCGGTGCCGAACACGCCCAGCAGCTCGGACTGCATGCCCGCCGGATCCTCGCCCGGGCTGAGCAGCCAGTCCGCCAGGTCCAACACCAGTTCGCGGTCCTCGGTCAGGCTGAGCGTGTCCCGGCGGCTGGTGAAGCGCAGGCGGCCGGCCAGCACGGCCGTGAAGCCCTGCTCCCCGACCTGGTCCGCCAGCCGCGCGTCCCAAAAGAGTTGACCGTTGAACAAGGCGGAGTCTCCCGGCGCGATGGCCCGCTCGTAGCGCCAGCTGCCGTTCCCGCTGAAAGGCGTGCTCTCCACCAGCTCCTGGTGGGCCGCGTCGCGGTAGAGCGTGAAGGCGTTCAGCAGCGGGTCGCCGTCCACCTCGCCCCACTGGAAGTCCAGCCGCAGGGTGCGGCCCTCGCGCACCGTGAGCAGCGAGTCCGGCCCGCCCAGGAAGAAGGGCGCGTCGTCCACCGGCCGGATCACGAAGAGCAGTGTGTCACGCGTGTGGTTGCCAGACGGGTCGGCCAGCTCCAGGTCCAGCCCCAGCTGCGGGTGGAGGGCGCTATTGACGTTCAGGCCCGGCGTCACGTGCAGGCGCAGGCCGTCCAGCTCGTCCAGCCGCATGAGGCTGTCCGCCGGCTGGTTGCCCGTGCCGGTCAGGCCGTGCAGGGTGAAGCTCAGTTCCGAGAGCGTGTTATCGGGATCCTCGATCAGCGGCGCCAGATCCAGCCAGGCGGCCAGGTCCTCCGGCATCTCCGGCAGGTCCGCCGTGAAGCGGGGCGGCCAGGGACAGGTGAGCAGGCCCAG
This sequence comes from Candidatus Delongbacteria bacterium, assembly GCA_041675285.1. Lineage (NCBI taxonomy): Bacteria > Candidatus Delongiibacteriota > Candidatus Delongbacteria bacterium. Next base: position 47,949 of record JBAYTZ010000018.1, on the reverse strand, counting down.
CACGGGCAGCTGCAGCAGGCTGTCCGCGCCCGCGGCGTTGGTGCGCAGGGTTAGCAGGGCGCCCTGGCGCCAGGGCCAGGGTCCGTCCATGGGCGGGCAGAAGGAGAGCCGCAGCTGGGCGCTGTCGCCCGGGGCCAGCGCGGCCTGGGGCCACTCCAACAGGCAGAAGCTCTCCGGCACGCTCAGGCTGTCGTCGGGATGGGAGGCCAGGAAGGCGTCGCGCACCAGCAGATCGGCCTCGCCCCCGTTGCGCAGCCAGACCCCGCCGGTGGGACAGCTCTCCTCGCACTGGGCGTGCCCGCCGCAGTCGGAGCCCAGCTCCAGGCTGTCCAGCGCGAACTGCGGTGTGGCCAGGCCCGCCTGCAAGCAGAGGTCGAGGACGGCCTGGCCGCTCTGGCCCACGCAGCCCGGGAAACTCCACCAGACGTTGAACTGGCCGCTGGTCCAGCAGCTGTCCAGCGCCACGGCAGGGTGCGCGCGCAGCTCCAGCACCAGGCTGTCGCCCGGCGCCAGGTCCCGGGGCGCCACGTCGTCCCAGGAGAAGGGGAAGTCCGGATCCGCCGGCGGCGGCGAGACGTCCAGGCGCATCAGGCCGGCCAGCCCGCGGTGGCGCAGCGTGAGCGGCACGCGCAGCGTGTCCCCCACCGCCACGCGGCTCCAGGCCAGGGACGCGGGCAGGTCCAGGCGGTCCGCCCCGACGGGCTCGTCCAGGTGGGCCAGCAGGCGGCCGTCCTGGAAGAGCACCAGCAGGTCGTGGTCGCCGTCGCTGTTGATGTCGATGGCGCGCAGGCGGCGCGGCACGTCGGGCAGGTCGGCGTAGAGCGTGTCCGTCAGGCCCGTGCGGGGATCGAAAGTAAAGCGCACGGTGGAGAAGCCGGCGAAGACCACGCGGCCGTCGGGCAGCGACTCCACGTCGCGCAGCGGCTCCGGGAAATCCCAGGCCGTGATCTCCGCCTGCTGAGTCTGTGGATCGATGTTGGAGACCACCACCACGCGGCCGTCGCCGTTCCAGGCGATCAGGTCGGGCAGGCCGGCGGGATCGCCGTCGCTCCAGGCCTCCAGGCGCTCCAGGTTCTGCACCAGATCCGGCGGCGCCGTCCAGACTTCATCGAGCGTGCTGCCGTTCCAGACCAGGCAGTGCAGCGGCTCCGGCGCGGCGTCCAGCACCAGCACGAAGTCCTCGAAGGCCCCGGGGGCCAGCCGCGTGCCCTGGATTACCAGCAGGTCCAGGGGCTGGCCCAGGCCGCTGAACAGGACGCGCGTGGAGTCGGGCTCGATCTGCGAGCAGGTCGCGTCGGCGGGAAAGAGCACCAGGTCGCCGCCGCGCGTGCCCACCAGCAGATCCTGGCAGAGATGGTCGCCCACCAGACGGATGGGCTCGGCCAGCAGCGGCGAGCCGGCGAAGGTGCCGTCCTCCAGCAGGAGCTGGGTGAAGACGGGTGAATTGTCCGGCCCGGTGCGGGCCAGCACGCGCAGGCCCTCGTCCTGGCCGCCCGTGTGCATCAGCAGGCCCTCGCCCGGGTGCAGCTCGCCCACGGCGCTGGTGCCCAGGCTTAAGGAACGCAGCTCGCGTTGCAACGAGAAGTCCGGCAGCGCCATGCCGCCCAGTCCGGAGATCTGCGGCGTGGAGGCGCAGGTGTCCACGCGGAAGAAGACCATCTGCTCGCGGCGCGCCACCACCAGGTCGTTCAGCCGGTTGCGGTCCAGGTCCAATGGCAGGACGTCCAGCGCCTCGCTGGCCGCGCCCTGTAGCTGCAGGGACCAGGAGGGACGAACGCCCAGCCACTCGCAGCTGTCGCAGAGGAAGGGCCAGCGGAAGTGGGCGGCCTGGAGCGTGGCGCCCGGGATGGTGGGGTCGGTCATCATCTCCAGCCGGATGGCGCCGCCCGGAACCCAGTTCTCGTCGGGGATCAGGACCACCCGCTGGTAGGGCGCGTTGCCCACGCCCGCGGCGAACCAGTACATGCGGCCGCGCCGCTCGTCGCGGATTTCGATCAGGTCGTCCAGGCGGTTGAGCTCCGCCTGGGTCATGGAAGGGCTGAATTCCAGCGTGATGTACTGGCCGGGGCTTAAGCGCGAGCCCGGGGCCGGCGTGACGCCGGTGACGAGGCCGTGGGCCGTCCCGGCCAGCCCGCAGGCCAGCCCCAGCCCGATGATCACCCGCCCTGTGCCGCTCACGAAGTCTCCCTTGCTCTGCCCGCCGGACATGCGCCGCGCCGGACCCGCCTCCCGATTTGGGCTGGCGCAGGTCCGGCAAAGCTGATTCCCCCTGGGAGTCTGTCGGGCTTGGACCTTGGATGGGATTCGCGCCGCAGGCGCGCGTGCTCCAGTCGAGGCCGGCTCTTCGGAAATTTCGCAGCGCATACTGGGGGTATGTGCAAGAAAGCTCCGAAAAATCCGGGCCGGGTGGGGCGATGAAGCCCGCCAAGTGGCCAAGTCCGACAGACTCCCGATTCCGGCGATCCCCCTCATTATCTGCATCTGCGGGGCTGGAATTGAGCCCGTTCTACAAGTCCCCCGCTCCGTCGGCCACGCTGCGGAAGTTACCGGCGCGCCGGGTGAGGCCCCGGGTGTCCAGGGCTTCAAGGTATGGAACCATGAAGCGCCGGCTGGCACTCAAGCGCGCGCCCGCCTGACTGACGGTGAAGCCCTCGGGCTGCTTGCGGCCCAGGGCCCGCAGCTCGGCCAGCGCCGCCAGATGCCGCGCGCGGGTCAGGAAGATCTGATCAGTGGCCTGCTCCACGCGGCCCTCCTGCAACGCCAGGGCCAGCAGGCGTTTGACTTCGGGCACGCCGCAGGCCAGAGCCTGGGCGAAATCCTCCAGCCGCGGCGCGCCGTAGCCCTGGCCCTCCAGCCAGTCCACCAGGGCATCCGTGCGTCGACGCAGCTCGGGCGAGAGGCGCGGCTCGTGGCCGGCCAGGCTGGCGCAGCGATTCTCGAGTTTGATCAGACCCTTTCCGCCCAGTTCCGCCAGCAGCGCGTCCAGCAGGGGCTGGGCGTGCGCCTGCCAGCCGGGCCGCGAGAACAGGTCCGCCCGCAACTGGGCCACAGGCTGCCCGGGCAGTTCCGGCGTGGCCTCGTGCAGCCGGCGCAGGCGCTCCAGCAGCCGCTCCCCCGCCTCCTGCCAGCGCGTGCTCAGCATCCAGTGCACGCGGCTGCCCCACTCGCAGCGCCGCACGCGCCCCTGGACGACCATGCGCTCCAGCTCCGGGCGCAGCTCGTCGGGCTCCGCGCCGGTGCGGGCGCGCAGCTCGCTCTCCTGCCAGAGCGGCTGCCAGGGATCGTCCAGCAGGCTCTCGAGCTGCTCGTCGAAACTGCCGTCGGTCAGGCGCTCCAGCCGGTCCACCACCTGCCCGGCGGAGGGCCGGTGCCGGCGCGGATTGGGATCCGCCACCACGCCGCCGCCGATGGTGGTCTGGGGCGAATAGCGGCGGATCACGAAGCGGTCGCCCAGCAGGGCGGCGGTCTCCTCCTCCAGCAGCAGCTGGGCGAAGCCCTCCTCGCCGGGTTCCAGGGCCTTGCGGCCCAGCAGCAGCACGCGGCCGATCAACTCCGCCGTGCCCAGGTGCACGCGCACGCGGTCGCGATGTTTGAGGCGGAGCTCGCCGGGCAGCACGCGCAGGCGCACGTCCAGCAGGCTGGTGGGTGTGAGCAGGCCGGGGGCCGCCACCCAGGAGCCGCGGCCCAGCTCCGTGCGGGCCAGGCCCTGCAGGTTGAGCGCCGCGCGGTCGCCCTGGCGGACCTGCTCCACGGCCTTGCCGTGCACCTGCAGACCGCGCACCCGGGCCTTCAGTCCGCCGGGCTGGATCTCCACCTCGTCGCCGCTCTTCAGGAAGCCCGCCAGCACCGTGCCGGTGAGCACCGTGCCGTGGCCCTTGACGTTGAAGACGCGGTCCACCACCTCGCGGAAGGCGCCCCGGCCCTCCCGGGGCGGCAGGGCGTGCAGGGCCGCGTCCAGCGCGCTGCGCAGCTCGTCGATGCCTCGCAGGGAGAGCGAATCCACCACGTGCACGGGCGCGTCCTCGAGGAAGGTGCCGCGCAGGAAGGTCTGCAGCTCGTCCTGGACCAGGGCCAGCCAGTCGGGTTCGGCCATCTCGGCCTTGGTGATCACCACCAGCCCGTGTTCCAGCCCCAGCAGGCCCAGGATGTCCATGTGCTCGCGGGTCTGGGGCATGATTCCGTCGTCGGCGGCCACCACCAGCAGGACGAAATCGATGGTGGCCACACCGCTGACCATGTTCTTGATGAAGCGCTCGTGCCCCGGCACGTCGATGATCGTCACGTCCTCGCCCAGGAAGGCGAAGCCCAGGTCGATGGTGATCTGGCGCTCGCGCTCCTCGCGCAGGGTGTCGGTGTCCATGCCGGTCAGGGCGCGCACCAGGCTGGTCTTGCCGTGGTCGATGTGGCCGGCGGTGCCGATGACGATGTGGGACATCAGAGGCCGCGCTCCTGCTTGATCTGGTCCCAGGCGCCCTGGATGGACTTGAACTTCTCCTCGGAGAAGCGCCGCAGGTCCTCGCCCAGGTGGGCCACGCGATCCGGGTGGAACTTCTTGGCCAGCGCGCGCCAGGCTTTCTTGAGTTCTTCGTCGCTGGCGCTCCGGGCGACTCCCAGCACCTCGTAGGGATCCGGCGCGGCCTGGGCCGGCGCGCTGGCTTGACCCGCCGCCCCGAACAGCGTGCGCAGGTCGGCCTCGCGGATGCCCAGGCGCTGGGCGATCTCGCGCACGGTGCGGGTCTCGGCGGGGTTGAGGATGCCGTCGGCGCGGGCCACGGCCACCAGCAACTGCAGCAGTTCCAGGCGTTCGGGATAGCCCAGGTGCATGCCGATCTGCGCGCAGAGCGGACCCACGTCCACCTGCTGCTCCAGCAGCTGCTTGAGCACCTGCATCAGGTCGGCCGCGTCGTGCGGGAAGGTGCGCTGGACGAAGTCGCGAACCTGCTGCACCTCGGCGCTGCGCACGGTGCCGTCGGCCTTGATGACGTGGGCGCAGAGCGCCAGCAGGGCCAGCACGAAGTTGCCCGCCGGGTTGGCGCTGAAGCGCGGGTCGCTGCGCGTCCAGCCCCGGTGCCGGTAGTAGTCCTCGGGGATCTCGCGGGTCTCGCCACGCTGGTCGAAGGCGTTGCCGATGATGCCGCCCAACAGGGCGCCCAGGGGTCCGAACACGGCCCACCCCAGCCCGCCGCCGACTAGTTTTCCCATCCAGGCCATCAGAATCCTCGCGCTGGGAGGCGCAGCGCAGCGCCTCTTTTCATTCCGCACTTTTCAGCGGTCGTTTTGACCTTCGCTCAGGCTCCCCTTCCCCCTGCAGGGGGAAGGTCGGGATGGGGGTTCACCGCATCCCTGTCACCTGCCGGGTGCCTTGATTTCCACCTTTCTGCTTGCGCCAGAAAGGTGGAGCCAAAGAGGCGCTTTTTCTCACCCGCCAGAGTCAGCCCGCCTCCCGGCGGGCTTCCGCTGGCGGCAGCGGCTCCTTCCTGTCTCCAGGTAGTTGGTTCGCGCTTCGCGCTTCACCCATTTTCTGGTTCAGCCCTTCCGGGCTTCACCTCACTCATCCAACTCGTCATCCCCCGGCTTGACCGGGGGATCCCATCACCTCACTTGCATCCTGGAAACTGCCGGGTTGCCTTGATTTCCACCTTTCTGCTGGCGCCAGAAAGGTGGAGCCAAAGAAGCGCTCTTTCTCAGCGGCCAGAGTCAGGCCACCTCGCGGTGGCCTTCCGCTGGCCGGCGGTTGGACTTCCTGTGTCCATGTAGTTGGTTCCGCCTGACGGCGTCACCACCTGGTTCTGGTTCAGCCCTGCGGGCTTCACCTCAAGCATCCCTGACACCTTTGCCTGTGCGACCCCTTCCCCTGCGAAGTGGGGAAGGGATGGGATGGGGGGGAAGAAACCTAAGGTCAAGCGCCTCTGGCAGCCCAGCTAGAACTCTGTGCCTGTGTGCCTCAGTGGTAATGAGCCACAAGCGGCCCTCCCCTCATGTGACACAAATCATCTTCGAGACTTCGTGACTTCGTGTTCAAATGGACTCTCGGTCGATCCAGCTCACAACCCAGGCTGAGTCCAATAAAAACTCTGTGTCTCTGTGGTGATTCATATCAATCCCAGCGCCCGGCGCACGGCGGCAGCCAGCTCGGGGATCTCCTCCTCGGCCACGGCCTTGACATCCAGCAGCAGTTCCTGCGCCCGGACCTGGCCCACCACGGCGGGCGTGCCGCGGCGCAGACGGTCGTGCAGGCGGTGGGCGCCGCCCCGGAGGGGCCGCAGGGCCACGGCCGCGCTGGGCAGATCCTGGCCGGGCAGCGCGCCGGATCCCGTCCGTCCGGTGCTGTCTGATTCCCTCAATTCCAGCCCCGCCGCCTCGGCCGCACGCTCCCAGCCGGCCGCCACCGCGGGGGCGCCCAGTTCGCGCAGCAGGGCTTCGAACAGCCCGCCCGCCCGCCGGCGCACGGCGTCCCGCCCCTCGTTGCAGGCGGCCCAGACCGGCAGGTCGGCTGGCCGCTCGCCGCCGGGGGCCAGATAGAGTTCCAGCACGGCCTCCAGCGCCGCCAGCGTCAGTTTGTCGCAGCGGAAGGCCCGCATCATGGGATGCGCGGCCAGTTTGCGGATCAGCTCCGCGCGCCCCAGCAGCAGGCCCGCCTGGGGCCCGCCCAGCAGCTTGTCGCCGCTGAAGCAGACCAGATCCGCCCCCGCGGCCAGGGAGGCGGTCACCAGCGGCTCCGGCTCCGGCACGCCGGGAAAGTCCACCAGGGCGCCGGATCCTAGGTCGTCCAGCAAGAGCAGGCCCCGGGCGTGGGCCAGTTGCGCCAGCTCCTCCAGCGTGGGCTCGGCCGTGAAGCCGCTCACCCGGAAGTTGCTGGGATGCACGCGCAAGAGGGCCGCCGTGCGCGGCCCGATGACCTGGGCGTAGTCCTCGCAGTGCGTGCGGTTGGTGCAGCCCACCTCCACCAGCCGCGCGCCGCTCTGGCGGATCACCTCGGGAATGCGGAAGCCGCCGCCGATCTCCACCTGCTGCCCGCGGGAGACGATCACCTCGCGCCGGGCGCAGAGGGCGCGCAGCATCAGGTGCACGGCCGCGGCGTTGTTGTTCACGGCCAGGGCGGCCTCCGCCCCGGTGAGCAGGCGCAGCAGCCGGGCCACCCGCTCCTCGCGCCGGCCGCGCTTGCCGTCCTCCAGCTGGAACTCCAGGTCCACCGCGCCGGTCAGGATCTCCTGCACGCGCGCGCGGGCCGCCTGCGGCAGCACGGCGCGCCCCAGGCCCGTGTGCAGCACCACGCCGCTGGCGTTGATCACGCGCCGCATGCGGCCGTCCAGCAGGCGCGCCGCCCGCCGGGCCGCCCCGGCCGCCAGTTCGGCCGCAGAGCCCGCCTGGCCGCGGGTCCCGGCCAGCAGCTCCGCGCGCCAGGTCTCCAGTTCCTCGCGGGCCAGGATCGCCAGCGTCTCGCGGCGCAGGCGGTCCTCCCAGGCCTGCAGCGCCGGCTCGCGCAGCAGGCGGTCCACTGCCGGCAGGCCGGAGAGCAGACGGCGGGTGTCCGCCCCGCCGTCCGGTGTCGTGTGCTGTGGGTTCACCATGTCATCCCGGGTCTGGCCGCCGGGCCCCCTAGAACTTGCTGGCCAGCGTGAGCTTGACCCCGTCGAAGGGCGCCACGATCCGGCAATTGCCGTTGCTGCAAACCTGTCCGCCACGCAAGCGGCCGGCGAACACGGTCAGCGTGTGGTTCACGGCAGCCGGGAAGTGGAAGTCCGTCCGCAGCTCGCCGGAACCCATCCAGTCCTGGCGGGACGTGCTGTGCTCGTCGTAGTCCGCCGTCAGGTTGAGGGACCAGGCCGGTGAGGGAAAGAGCTCGGTCCAGAGCAGCAGGCCCGTGCTGCGCTCGTCCAGCGTGAGTTCCTCCTTGCCCAGCAGCTCCGCTGCGATCTCCAGCGAACGCACCAGCGGCGCGGGGGTCAGCAGCGCGACGCTCACGCCCGTGCGCCGGAACCAGGAGGCGGTGCTCAGGGGCTCCTGTCCGTCAGGCAGCCAGCCGTTGGTCTCCTCGGTGTAGGCCACTCCCAACTCCAGGTGCCGCTCGGGACTGAACTCCATCAACCAGCCCGCCGTGTACTCCTGGTAGCCGTTCTGGGCCTCTTCGAGGACAGGCAACAGGTTGCCGTCGATGTGCGAGGCCCAGGCCGCGCTGGCGCGCAGGGTGTGTCCGCCTTCCCAGGAGCGTGAGACGTCCACCTGCAAACCCGTCTCGTCCTCGTTGGCGAACACGCGGTGCGTGCTGCGGGCGATCAGCCGGGTGGGGATCTCGCGCTGCACAGTGGGCGCGCTGTTGAGGTAGAGGGTCTGGCGCGCGAAACGGTAGTACTTGTATTCCGTCAGGACGGTCCAGCCCAGCAGCGGCGCGCTGGCCGTGGCGTAGGTGGCCAGGCCGCCGGCGCCCGCGTTGCGCGCTTCCGTGTCCAGCTGGTGCTGATCCACGTGATTGAGTGAGAACTCGGCCGGTCCCACGCGGAGCGTGGCGTAGGCCTCGCGGCTCACCAGGTCCAGGGTGGGCGCCACGCCGATGCGAATGTCGTCGTTCTGCGGGATGCCCGTGGCGCGCACCAGGCTGCCACCCAGGCTGCCCCAGCCGCGCGTCCACTCCACGTTGCCGCCGGCCAGCTTGCCCACGTAGTCCGTGTTTCCCCAGAGACCTTTCAGCGTCCAATCTCCGCGCAGGGCCTCCACCAGCACGCCGTCCCCGCCGTTGTCCCAGCTGGCGGGCAGCTCTTCGCGCGCGTTGCCGATCAGGCGCGGATTGACCAGCGCCTCGTCGCGGTAGAGGGAGAGCGCCAGACCGTTGCCGAAGGTGGTCCAGAAGTCGCCCAGCTGCACGTTGACGGGGCCGTTCCATTCCAGGCTGCGGCGGATCAGGGCCAGCTGGCGGATTTCCGCGTCGCCCGTGCGGGGCGGGGAGTCGGGAAACTCCGTCGGCCAGGCGGCCAGACTGGCCAGGTTGAGCCGGAAGGCCCCGCCGCTCAGGTCCAGGTCGAGGGTCTCCTCGAAGTAGCGGCGATCCGTCTCCTGGAGGGTGATTTCGTCCAGCGCCGTGCCCGTGCCGTAGCGCAGCGTGTTCAGGCCGGAGACGTTGAGATCCGCGGCGCCCAGGGGGGCGAGCAGGCCCGCAACGAGAATCAGCCCCAGTGCGCGGCGCATCAATGCTTGGCACCGGTCTGGGCGGCCTTGAGCAGCCGGTCCACTTCCTGCTTGAGGACCTTCTCGTCGCCGGGCTTGTAGCCGCTGTGGGAGTAGAGGATTTCACCCTTGCTGCCCACCAGCAGCGTGTAGGGCGGGTTGCCGCCCTTGAGTTTCTTCATGGTCTGGCCGTTGGGATCCATCAGCACAGGCATGTTCCAGCCCTTGCTGGTGACGTAGGGCTTGACCTGCTTCTGGCTGCGCGGACTGTCCACGGTGATCAGCACCAGTTGCAGCTTCTGGTCCTGGAACTCCTTCACCAGCTCCACCAGATGGGGGATCTCCTTCTTGCAGGGTTCGCAGTAGGTGGCCCAGAAGGAAATCAGCACGGGACCCTGGGCGCAGAGCGCGGCCAGGTCCACGGTCTTGCCGTTCAGGTCGCGCAGGCGGAAGGCGGCCGTCTCGGCAGCCCCGGCGCTTCCGGCGGTCAGCAGCAGGCCCAGCAGAGTCAGCAGAAGCGAAGCACGGCGCAGCATGGCAACCTCACTTGATCAGGGTCAGGGGGGCGCTGAGGGAGGAATCCTCCGTCCGCACGCAATAGGTGTAGCGGCCGCTGGGCAGCCCGCTGCCGTCGAACAGCGCCTCGTGGCGGCCCGCGGGCAGCGAGCCCAGCAGCGGCGTGCCCACCAGCCGGCCGTTCAGGTCGTAGACGTCCACGCGCACCGCACCCGCCCGCTCCAGGTGGAAGGGGATGTGGGCCAGGGGATTGAAGGGATTCGGCCAGGCCGCCTGCAGTTCCAGATCGGTAGGCCACTCCGCTAGGCCCGAGTCCTGCTCCACGGTAACGTTCAGCACCTGATGGACGACGGTCTCCGGACAGAACTCCCGGGTCAGGGTCAGCTCCAGTTCGGCCGAACCGAAGATGATGGCGTAGAATTCCACGTCGTAGAGCGAGCCGTCCTCGCTGTAGAGCGTGTCGTGGATGCTGAACTCGGTCTCCCAGGGCTGGATGGGCCGGCACTGGGCGTGGGGATCGGTGGCCGGATCCTCGCACCACTGGTAGCGCCAGTCCCCGATGGCCGGGCCGCTGTTCTTGACCAGGTGGACGAAGAGCAGTTCGTCCAGGATGTTGGGATTGTAGGCCTCGTAGTAGAACTTCCGCGAGACGGGATTCGCCAGGGAGATCTCCGGCACCTGGATGGTGTAGGAGAGCGTGTCCGGCACCGTCAGGTCCATGCACTGGGCCTGGGCCGGACGGGAGGCGGCCAGCCAGATGCCCAGCGCCGCCAGCCAGATGAATCTCATGGGTCCTTCCTTTCCAATTGGCCCTACTCGGGCAGCAGCTCCAGCAACAGGCTCTCCAGGGCTTCCTCGCTCAGTCCGCCGCGCACCGAGTGGATGCGCCCGTCGGGCAGGATGAGGAAGTTGGTGGGGAAGGCGCCCACCTGCGCCATCTGCGCCACCGGCGGGCTGCCCGTGTCCCGCAGGAAAATGAAGTCGAAGTCGGGGAAGAGCGCCGCGTCGTCGGAGGGATAGGGATCCATCGCCACCACGCGGAAGCCCCGGTCGTAGTACTCGTCCAGCAGGTTCTGGAAGCCGGGCATCTCCAGCTGGCAGTTGACGCAGGTGATGTACCAGAAGGTCATCAGCACCGTGCGGCCGCGCAGCTGGCGCAGGCTGTACTCGCCGATGGGCGCGGTCTGGCCCGGCACCACCTGCTCCAGGGTGAAGTCCGGGAAGAGCTGGTCCGCCAGGTAGCCTTCCGGGTTGGCGATCCACTCGAACCCGGCGTCCTCGCCGCAGAAGCCGTCCAGGGTGAAGAAGGCCGGGTTGGGCCGGAAGCCCTGCCGCCAGGCGCTGACGAAGAAGTCCTGGGCGGGAGCATTCAACCAGTCCCAGTACGGACCCACCGACTGGCCGTTCACCACGAGGTCCGCGTCCGGGGCAATGGCGTCGGCGCTGGTCAGGATGGCGGGCAGATCCAGCAGCAGGTCCTCGGTCGGGGCGTCGAGGAAGCTGAAGGTCCGGCTGCCGCGCGTGCAGGTCTCGTTGCGGGATTCCAGCAGGTGCGAGGTCCCGGCGCTGAAGTGCACGGTGGCCGGCGAATCCTGGGGCCAGCGCACGCCGTCCAGCCAGAGCGGCATGCCGGTGAGTTCGTCGCCATCGGAGAGGGTGCGCACCATCACGGAGAGGGTGGAATCCGTCCGCGCCGTCAGCCGCAGCACGTGGGTCTGGCGCGGCGCGGCGCTGCTGAGCGAGAAGTGCAGGGGTTCCGCGTCGAACCAGAGGTCGGCATCCGTGGGCGTGAAACTGAGGGTCAGCGCGCTGTCCAGCGGCAGGCCCGTCACCACCACCAGCGAGTCCGTGCCGGAGTAGGGGATGCTGGGCGGGTTGTGCCCGGCGATGTCCAGGGTGCCGGAGACGGCCTCGTGGGCGTCCGCCAGGTTCTCCGCCCGGAAAACCAGGGTGCCCGTCTCGTGGTGCTCGTCCACTTCCTCGATGGCGCAACCCGACCAGAGCAGGGCCACGCAGCAGAGCAGAATGGGAATGGCTTTCATGGGGGGAAAGTAAGGAAGGCCTCGGGGGCCGGCAAGGAACGCGGGGCGGGCACGGCCCGTCCGGGTTTGGGTGCGGCTGAGTGCGGTCTGCATGGGGCCTCCTTCCGATCGAGATTCCCCCAGCAAATCGCGCACCTGTTTTCGACGCGCCGCCGCGCCTTGACTTCGCCCTGGATGACCGGGCGGATTCGTTCGCCTCTGAGACCCGTTGTCAAGGAAGCGCACCAGCTGTGAGCCCTTTCGATACATGACAAGGGGCGGCGCCGACCCACGTCGACCCGCCCCAGGAAGGTCCAACTGCGGTTGGGCTTAGTTGCTCAGTTCGCCAGTCACGGGATTCAGCAGCCAGGCCGCGTTCCCGTAGCTCAGGTTGCCGCCGTCCTCGCCGAACACGACGGTGAAGTCGCGGTGGATGGCCCGGCCGTTGCGCACGGCGTCGTAAACCACGTGCAGGGTGCCGGCCACGGGAACCCGGCGCTCGGCGCGCCGCAGGATCAGCAGGTCCGTGCCCTCCACCTGCAGCGTGTACTCGTAGCTCACGTCGACGACCTCGCCGTTGGGGCGCACGCGATGGATCACGCTTTCGCCCTCCTCCGCGTGCGTGCCGTTCACCAGCGAGCCGGGCTCCGCGTCATGCAGGCTGCTCAAAGCCCAGACGCCGCTGCCGCTCTTGGCGCCCTCCCGGCGCTGGTTCCAGCTGCTGCCGGCGAAGGTCCGGGTGAAATCCAGGCTGCGGATCGTGCTATCGCCACGCTGGACCACGCACTCGCCCAGTTCGTCCATGAAGTGCAGGGTGCGGGTCTGGCTCCAGCTGAAGCCCGCGTGCTCGGACTCGCCGGCGCGAGCCCGGCTGATGGTCCAGAGACAGGCGCTGGAGTCGAACACGGCCTCGTCCAAGTCGCGGTCCTTGCCGCCCAGGAGGCTGCCGGCGGCGTCCGCGCTGCCTTCCACGTCGCTGTCCAGGGTGGATTCGAGGGATTCCAGCAGGCCGCCGGATTGCAGGGCCACGGACTCGCCCACGATCACGGCCGCGTCCTCGGTCTGCTCGGACAGGGTCAGGTCTTCGGTGCTGTTGACGTTGTTGTCGTCGTCCCCGCAGCCCAGGGCCAGGGTCAGCAGGGCGAGGGGAATCCAGGCTTGTCGCATGATGTCCTCCAGTTGTGTTGCCGGCTGAAACGGCAACGGCGGGGCATTATTTCCCCGCCATCGAAGATGGCCTGTCGCAAGCGCCAGCGCTGTCCATCGGAATCGGGTCGCGGCCCGGCGTGGCCAGGAGCTTCAGCCGGCCACGAATCAGCCGGCCAGTTCCTCTTCACGGCCGCGCGGCACCTCGCTGGCAAAGCCCAGGGTGTCCGCCACCAGCCGCATGTGTTCCAGCAGATCCTCTTCGCGCGGGGCGTCGGGGTTGCGGAACACCTTTTCGATGCGATGGATCTCGTCCACCAGCAGGTTGCGCAGAAAGCGCGCGCCGTCGGGGGTCAGGCGCAACAGGCTGTAGCGCCGGTCGCTGCCCTCGTGCCGGCTGATCAGGCCACGCTCCACCAGCTCCTGGACCAGGGGGCTGATGCGACCCTTCTGCAGCCCCGTGCACTCGGTGAGGGTGCTGACGCAGGTGAAGGGAGAATAGCTGGTGAGGATGAGAATCTTGAGCGCCGTGGCCGGCAGGTTCTCCTGCTTGGCCAGCGCGGTGATCCGGGAGGTGACGCCGCAGGTCAGTTTCAGGACCTGTTCCAGCATGCTCCATTCGCGGTTTTCCATGGACGGCCTCAATGCGACTGCGTTTTCATAATGATCACCAATGAGTCGCAGACTCGCAAGCATTACTGTTAAAGTATAGATTTTGTTTTCCTATTCCATGTTAGGCTATCTCATTCATTATCAATCTGTTGCTGTGAATTAGTGCGGATGGGATGGGCTCAGGAAGCGAATCGTCAAGAAAAAGCTGTTAGCACCTGGAAGGGGCCAGTGGCCGCCGGGCGGGGGCAGCCATCGGCCATGAAAAAGCCCCCGGCCGCAAGGCCGGGGGCTTCGTAGCTCAAAGAGGGTCTGGCTTACTTGACCAGGACCATCTTCTGGGTCTGGCTCTGGCCGTTGAACTGCAGGGTGTAGAAGTACACGCCCGTGCTCAGCTGGCTGCCGTCGAAGGTCACCTGATGGTCGCCGCGGGCGCTCAGGCCGTTGACGAGGGTGGCCACTTCGCGGCCGGCGGTGTCGTAGACCTTCAGGCTGGCGAAACCGGACTCAGGCAGCGTGAAGCTGATGGTGGTCGCCGGGTTGAAGGGGTTCGGCACGTTCTGGGACAGGGCGAAGCTGACCGGCTGGTCGCCAGCTTCCACCGGCGGGCAGAGGTCTTCGTACCAGATGCTGACGTGCACCAGGTCACAGCAAGCGGCCGGGGCGTCGATCACGAAGGTGGTCTGGTCCGTGCCGGCGTTGTTGTAGTTGGAGGGATAGAGACCCGTGGAGGCGTCCAGGGCGAAGTAACCCAACAGGGCGCCGTTCTGGGCCACGCCCACCAGAGGCGTGCAGGTGTCGGTGTAGGCCGGGGTGACGCGCATCTGCATGGCGTAGCAACCGGTCAGGGGCTGGTAGACGTTGAACCAATATTCGCCGCCGTCCAGGTCCAGGATGCAATGACCGTTGCTGAAGCAGCCGGGGCCGGCCGCGATCATGCTGCAATAGTCGCACAGGCTGACCGCGGTGGTGAAGGCATTGGCCTCACCCACGAAGGAGCTGAAGTTGGTCTCGTCGATCACGACGTCGGGCGTGGTGACCGCATTGGTCTCCCAGCAGCAGACGGCGCAGTCCAGGGTCAGCAGGTACGGGCCCGGGGCGCTCCACTCGGTGTTGACTTCCACGATATAGAAGCCGGGGGTCATGCAGCTCAGCAGCAGCTGGCTGTCGTAGCCCGTGCCGCTGTCGTCGTCTTCGGCGATCAGCACGGTGCAGTCTTCGTTGTAGACGCGGATGTAGGGATCCAGGCCATAACCGAAGGGCGCGCGGCCGTTGGTGTCGTTGCCGTAGACGTTCAGGGTCATGGTGGTCATGGGGGCGGTCACGGTGAACCAGAAGTAGTCGTGATCGTCGTTGTCGGCGATCTCGCCGCAATAGACCTGGCCGCAGTCGATGGAGTGGGCGTAGTCGCCGCAACCGAACTCATTGGCCTCGTTGTAGGGCAGCGAGTTGGGCGGGCAGGCGAAGGGCGTGAACTCGCAGCAGGTGAAGTCGATGGTGACGTCGCCCGTGCCGCTGGAGTAGTCCGTGACGTAGATGTAGTAGCCCTGGCCCGCGACGAAATTGAAGTCCGTGCAGTTCAGGTAGGTCTTCCACCCCTGGGTGCTGTCGCCGTCGCGATAGAAGGCCTGGGTGAGGGCGCCGCAGGTGCCGGTGTAGATGTAGAGGTCGGAGTCGATGGTCGTGGTCGCGAAGCGAGTCTCCATCGTCAGGCCCAAGCCGGTGCCCACGTAGTAGAACCACTCGCCGCCGCCGGCGGGAATGGTGTACGTGTTGGGACCGAAGTCGCAGTCGATGACCGTGGCGTCTTCGCAGGTCAGCGAGCGGCTCATGTCCAGACCCGGCATCGGGCGCTTGGCCGCGTCCATCTGCTGGGCATCGGTGACCGTCGCGGCCATGCCGGCGCTCGCCAGCAGGCCCAACAGGCTCACACTACACAATAGGTTGCGCTTCATCGGGTGCTCCTTCTTAACAGGTTGTCGAGGTTGATAGCAGTTTTAGGCTCTCCGAAGACGGCAATCCTTGTGCCAAACCTGTTAGGAACCGAAGAGGATTGACTGGCTTGGACTTCGATCTGGGCTGTCCAGTATGCAGTTGTGCCATTCCGTTCAAGCCGCCGGAAATCGAACAGAGCGTGCGGCCACCCAAACCGCTCCCACAAAATGTTCCGGGCCGGTCCGAATGGTATCTTGTGGACAGACGAACAAGCATCCGGCTGGGGAAACCCGCCGCCCATCAAGAGGTTCGCATGTCCATCCAAGCCGCCAAGCGCACCCATCATATCCGCTACGCCGTGCGGGACATCATCCTGATCGCCGACGAGGCCCGCCGCCGGGGCCGCGATCTGCTCTATTTGAACATCGGCGACCCCAATCCCTACCAGTTCCGCACACCCGAGCACATCCTCGAGGCGACGATCAAGGCCATGCGGGACAACCTGAACGGCTACAGCCCCAGTTCAGGCATCCCGGAAGCCGTGGCCGCCATCCGGCGCGACGCCGAGCGCCGCGGGCTCAAGAACATCCAGGACGTGTTCATTGGAACCGGGGCCTCGGAAACCATCGAGATCGCGCTCTCCGCCCTGGTGGACCGCGGGGACAACGTGCTGCTGCCGTTCCCGGGCTATCCGCTCTACACGGCGCTGACCGCCAAGCTGGAATGCGAGGGCCGGCCGTATTTCCTGGACGAGGCCAACGGCTGGCAGCCGGATCTGGCGGACATGGCCGCGCGCATCGACGAACACACCCGGGCCATCGTGCTGATCAACCCCAACAATCCCACCGGCGGCGTCTGGAGCCGAGAGACCCTGCTGCAGATCATCGAGCTATGCCGCCAGCACAATCTGGTGCTGCTCTCCGACGAGATCTACGACCGGCTGATCTACAACGGTCAGGAACACGTGCCCACGGCGTCTCTAGCCGACGACATCTGCATCCTCACCTTCAACGGCCTCTCCAAGAACTGGGTGGCGCCGGGCTTCCGGCTGGGCTGGTGCATCGTATCCGGGCCGGACAAGCTGATCGAGGATTACCTGGAGGCCATGCTCAAGCTGACCCGGGCCCGCCTCTGCGCCAACCACCCGGAGCAGCACGCCATCCGCGTGGCGCTGGAGGGCGACCAAAGCCACATCCAGTCGATGAATGAAATTCTCAAGCGCCGGGCCGAACTGGCCGGCCGCATGCTGAACCAGGTGGAGGGGATGTCGCTGGTCCCCCCCAGCGGAGCGTTTTACGCCTATCCCTCCCTTTACGTTGAAGGGGACGACAGCGACTTCGTCCGCCAACTGATCCTCGACACCGGCGTGGTGGTGGTGCCGGGCTCCGGTTTCGGTCAGCGGCCCGGGACCAGCCACTTCCGCCTGGTCACCCTGCCGGATGACGAGACGCTGCGCAAGGCCTTCGAACGCATTGGCGACTTCGTCACGGCCTGGCGCGCACGCTGAACGCCGCGGCCACGCGACACCTCAGGCGCCCCGGCTCCAAGCTGAGGCGCTTTGTCTTTCCTGGACTTGGCCGCCCCATTCACGAGCCCGAGTTGTTCAATTCTGAGCAGAGCCGTCGGGAGTTGAACAGCCCAGCGGGATTGACGCGAGGTCCAGAATAGGCAAGGGCTTGGCTCTCAACAGGGTCACAAACTGACGTTGACTGGCACGGCTCTTGCGCAGATTTATCCCCGAGGGCTGGGTCCTTCAGAAAAGAATGGTTCCGGGTGCTGAATGGAAAAGATTTTCGAAGTCCACAGCTTCGATCTGGGTAATTCGCCCGCCGTTAGGCAGATGGCGCGTCGGGTTGCCTTTCATTCCAATCTCCTCATTTCCTCACCCGTATTTCTGATTTTGCTATTGGTTCTCTGTCTGTTCGGCATGTAACCGGAACCAAGCCGCTATCTTTTTCTGAAGGGCCCGTCCTCGTTGTAAAATCAGAAATGATTCGTTTCCGCATATCCATTTTTTCGCCCTGGCGTCAACACCAGGGCTGATGTGCGTATGGGACTGAGGCTTTTTCCTGACCAAACAAGCATTAGCCGTTCAGGGGCCGATTCTTGTTCAAGCTGTTCGAAACCGGGCGTGCGTAGCGGCCGAGCACCGGGAGTCAGTGGATCCACTTGCCTGATCAGGGGTTACGCGGCAAGTTGGGGATGCTGATACGAGCAGGGAGCAAGATAGGCGACCGATCCTGGACAGCGAGCAAAATCAGAACACGTTCGGGCTTGCTTGAGCGTGCGAGGAAGTGCTTGTTAGTCTTATCGTTACAAGAAGCCCATTCGACTCGAACTCTTGGCACGTGGGTTGCTCAGAGTTCCAGCGAATGGGTTTCTTGTTGAGAAGGGTTTTCGACGGATACCCCCTACGGAAGGCAACACCCCCATGTTGTTTTCTGCTCGAACACCCCCTTCTCGACACCACCGTTTGATTTTGCTAATTCACCGTCCGTCGGTGACCCGCCGCTATCAACAAGGAATCCTTCAGGAACGGGGCCTCCCAGGCCCCGTTTTCCGTTTCCCTCAAGCCACATGAACCACGAAGTGCGGGAAGAAGAACGAAGCGCACGAAGACTTGGAAGATGGATTGGGGAGAACTGTCCGTGAGAGCGGGGCTTGATTCCAAGCCAGTGGGAAGCTGGTTCCTCTCTTCTTCCCTACTCCTCTTCCCGCTCTTCGTTCGCCTTTGTGTCCTTCGTGGTGAACGTGGCCCCGACGCAGAAACCAAGCCCACCACGAAGTGCGGGAAGAAGAACGAAGCGCACGAAGCTCTTGGGAGATGGGTTTGGGCGTCAGGGTGAGGAGGGCGACGCTCGTGTCCAAGCCAGTGGGCAGCTTGTTCTCTTCACTTCTCTTCTAATCCTGCGTTCCTCTTCCCGCACCTTGTTGGCCTTCGTGCCCTTCGGGGTGAACGTGGCCTCGACGTAGAAATCACGGCCTGGCGGGCGGGGCGCTCGACTCCTCCAGGGCGCGGAAGTAGTCGCGGATCAGTTCCTGCATCTCCGGGCGGTAGCCCCCCTGCAGGGCGCGCTGCAGGTCGCGCTCCAGGGCCCGCTCGCGCTGCAGCTCCACCGGCGGCGGGGCCGCGGCGCGCAGGGGCTGGGCGCTGCGGCTCTCGCGCTTCTTCTCTTCATCCTGGCGGCGCACGCTGCGCTGGGCGTCCAACAACCGGCTGACAATCCGTTCCTGGAGCTTCTGCGTGCGCTCGGTGTAGGTGTGGGCGGCCAGATCCTTCTCCACTTCCTTCATGTCGGCGGCGGTCTGTCCCAGGTCGCCCAGCTGGGGCTTGCCCTTGTCCCCCAGCTTCTCTTG
Source organism: Candidatus Delongbacteria bacterium (assembly GCA_041675285.1). Classification (NCBI taxonomy): domain Bacteria; phylum Candidatus Delongiibacteriota; species Candidatus Delongbacteria bacterium. The sequence goes on along the minus strand of JBAYTZ010000018.1, from coordinate 29,203 downwards.
CATGGATTCCAGGCTCTCGCGGATGCTGCCCTGCTCGCCCTTGGCCTCGCCGAAGGAGATGGACATGGGCTTGTTGGATTGGCCGGGCTTCATGCTCATCAAGTTGTTGCACTGCCCGTTGAGGCACTGCTGACGGCTGGCGGCCTGGGCCATCTTCTCCATCATCTCCTGCAGGCCGCTGGAGGAGCTGGAGCTGGCCATCTGGCGCTCGGCCTCCTTGAGTAGCAGGATGGTCAGGTTGACCCGGGCCATGGCGTCCGGCGAGAGGGAGCCCAGCCGGCCGGTCTGGCGCTCGTGGAAGCCCGCCAGCATCTCGTCCAGGCTGCGGTCGGCCAGACCCAGCTCCGTCAGGGCGCCGGTGGGGATGTGCAGGCTCTTGCGGGTCAGTTCGTAGACGCCCCGGGCGGCGGCGCGCACGCCCAGTTGGTTCTCCAGGGTCTCCTCGGCCAGCCCGGGCAGCTGGGCGCTGCGGCTGTTCAGCCCGCTCAACCTCTCGCTGATCGTCTCCTGGCGCTGGCTGATCACCAGCAGTTCCTGGCAGAGGCGCTCGATCTCCTTGCCCAGCTCGGCCATGGACTGCTGACGCGACTGCTGCAGGGCCTGCTGGAGCTGCTCGGCCAACTCGTTCAGGTCCTGGTCCATGCTTTCCTGACTCTCCGAAGAGGGTGACTGGCCGCCTTCCAACTGCTGCTGCATCTCGCCCAGTCGCGGGGGGATCTTCTTGCCCTTCAATTGCTGACGCGCCTGATCGATGGATTCGTGCGGGAAGGTGGAGCGCTCGCCGAACTCGTCCTGCAGGGATTCCAGCTCCTGGGCCAGCTGCTCGGCGTCCTCCCGGCGGGCCGCCTCCTCGGCGCTCTTGGACTGGGGCTTCTCCCCCTGCCGCAGGGATTCCTGCAGCTGGCGCTGCTGCTCCAGCAGGGCCTCCGCCCGCCGGGCCAGCTCCTCCAGCCGCTGCTCGAGTTTCATCTGTTCCAGCACGGCCAGGAAGCGGTCCAGCTGCTGCTCCATCTTGCGCAGCACCTCCTCCATGTCCGCCTGGGGCCGTTGGGCGGGCTGAGGGCCGGGATTCTGCAGAGCCTGTTCGGCGGCCTTGCGCAGCTTCTCCAGCAGCTCGGGACTCATCACCTCGTTCAGCAGGTTCTTCAACTGCTCGAGCTTGTTGCGCAGCTCTTCCGAGAGCAGATTGCGCGAGTCCAGCTTCTGCTGGGTGGCGTCCAGTTTGGCGGCCAGCTCGCCGGCGCGCTGGGCCACCTGCTCCTGCTCGCGCACGACCTCCTTCAGGCGCTGCTGGCGCTCCCAGGTCAGCTCCGGATCCCGCCGCAACTCCTCCTTCAGCTCCTCCAGGCGCTTGGTGTTCTCCCGGGCCTGCTGCAGCACCTCCGCCGCCTCCTGCTCGATGTCCTGCTCGTCCTGGCGGGTCTCGGCGAACAGCTCCTCCAGCCCGGGCATGCGGAAGCGATAGAGCGGGCTGCGCACGACCTTGGGCCCGTTCCAGCCGTCGTTGTCCCAGAGTTCGAAGAAAAAGACCAGCTCGTCGTCGGGCAACAGCTGCAGAGCGGCGAGATCCCAGCGCTCCTCCAGCGCGGCGCGGCGCAGTGCGGGCGCGTCCGCCGCCGCCCCGCCGTCCTGGAGCGCGTTCAGCGCCAGGGTGCGCCGGCCCCAGTCGCGCGGAATGGAGTCCAGCGTGGCGGGATCCGGCGGGGGCGTCAGTTCGCGCAGGTTGCGCGAGAGCACTTTCCAGGCCAGACGCAGCGGGCCGAAGCCGTAGTCGTCCTCGGCCAGCAGGGCCAAATCCAGGGCCAGGCTGGGATCCAGCCGGCCCTCCGTCTCCCGCGGGGCCAGCACGCGCAGCCGCGGCGGCTGGTCGGGCAGGGCCTCGAGCACGTGGACCAGGGGCTGGGGATTCGGCAGACCCTGGTCGTCCTCCAGGCGCAGGGACCAGCGCAGGGAGCGGGTCACGCTCCAGGCGCCGCGGGCGCCGCCGCGCTCCAGGGCCAGGGAGTGGCGGACCGGCGCGCGGGTGGAGTCCGTCCGCTCCTCCTGCAGCCAGACGCGGCGCAGACCGTCCTGCGACCAGGCCGCCAGTTCCAGGCGGCTGCCCACCGGGGCGCTGAAATCCGCCGCGTCGCCGGGCAGGTCGCGGACGGGCAGGCCCGTGTAGGCGGGCGGGTGCAGGCGCAGGCCCAGGCTGTCCAACCGGGGCGGGCGCAGCCAGACGACCTCAATCGGCGCACTCTCCAGCCGGCGCACTTGGCCCAGCTGCTCCTCCAGCGCGGAGGCGCGCAGCGTCCAGGAGCCGCGCGGCGCCAGCCCGGCCAGGGTGGCGCGACCCAGCCGCAGGGGCAGGCGCCAGACGGCATCCTCCCCGCGGGCGGAGCCGGCCTCCAGCCCAACAGCCTGCAGCTCGATCTCGGAGGGCAGGGCCGCGCCTTGGGCCTCCACGCGCAGGTCCAGGCTCTGGCCTTCCAGCACGCGGCCCGGCTGGGTGGAATCCGGCCAGGCCACGCTGATCTTCAGGGAGAAGAGCGGCGCGCCGCGGAAATCCCGGGCGGGATCCCAGAGCCGCGCAGCCGCCAGCCGGGCGGACTCGCCCCCCAGCAGGAACAGCGCCAGGGCCAGCAGCCAGGCCCCCGCGCCCCAGGCCAGGGCCCGTCGGCGTGGCGCCACGGGCAGCACGCTGCGGGGGTCGAGGGATTCCAGCCGCGGCAGCACCAGATCCAGGCTGGCCGCCACCAGACCCGGGTCGGAGCGGCCCGGGGAGCGGCGCTCCTCCTCCATCACCTGCAGGCCGTTGAGCAGGCGGTCGCGGATCTCGTCGTCACCGCGCCCCAGCAGCAGGGCTGTCTCGCGCTCGCCGGGGAGGGCCGCACGCCAGAAGAGGCCGCGCAGGATCAGTCCCAGCGCGCCGAGACCCCAGAGAGCGAGGCTGAGCAGGAGGCCGGCGCGCAGGCCGGCGCGGCCGGAGGCGGCGTGGTCGCCCAGGTGCTCGGCCAGCACGAAGCCCCAGGCCAGCCAGGGCGGCAGCAGGCTCCACCAGAGCAGGCCCGTCTGGGCGCGCAGGCCGCGAATCCGTTGCCGGGTCCGCTGCACGTGTCCCCAAGCCAGTCCGTAGCCGTCCATGACGCTGCCCTTCCTCCCCGGATCAGCGACCCGGGGTCCCTAGTGGACTGATTCCCGTGATCTGTCAGATGCTGTTTGCTGCTTCTGAGAGAAGTGAGTTGGTTCCATCTTTGACGCAAACCCTACGGGAAGTGCCCACGCCGCCCATTGCTGCGTTGCAGCCCCTTGGCGTAGCCCCGCTACGCCTGCGGCGCTGCGCCTTGCACTGGACGGTGTGGACGCATCATCATCCGACATCTCACGAGAATCAGTCCACTTGTCCGGCCCGAGGCAACCGGTCGGGGCCGGCGCCCAGGGCGTGCACGATCAGGTTGGTGCCCATCTCAAGCGCCTTGCGACGCAGCTCCGGCGGATCCTGGTGCACGTCGGGATCCTCCCAGCCGTCCCCCAGGTCGCACTCCCAGTCGTAGAAGACGGCCAGCCGGCCGTCGATGAAGATCCCCCAGCCCCGCGGCGGCTTGCCGTCGTGTTCGTGGATCTTCGGCAAGCCCTGCGGAAACGGAAACCACGCGTGATACAGCGGGTGGTCGAAGGGCACCTCCACCAGCTCGTATTCGGGCAGCACGCGCTTGATCTCGCGGCGGAAGTGGGCGTCCAGGCCGTAGTTGTCGTCGGCGTGCAGGAAGCCCCCGCCCAGCAGCCAGGCCCGCAGGCGCTCGGCCTGGGCCGGGCTGAAGGAGAGGCGCCCGTGGCCCGTCAGATAGAGGTAGGAACACGAGAAGAGCTCGGGATCCTCCGGCTCCACCACCCGCTCCTTCTCCTCCATGGGCAGGCCCGTCTGCTCGCGCACGAAGCGCAGCAGGTTGGGCAGGCTGCTGGGATTGGCGTACCAGTCCCCGCCGCCGTCGTACTTCAGGCGCGCCAGCGGAATCGTCCCCTGGGCCGGCGCGGACACCGTGATCAGCAGCGCCAGGACCAGCGCGGCCAGCATCCGCGCGCCACGTGGCGCGCTCACTCTCAATCCACCACCTGGATGTAGACCCGCTCCCGCAACTGGGTGGCCCACTCCTTCAGCAGCCGCTGCTTCTTGAAGTTCAGCGCCATGATCTCCAGCTGGCTCCAGTCGGCGTCCAGGTTGGGCTGGCGGGCCGGGCGGCGCTCCTGCAGACGGACGATCTGCACGCCCTCCTTGCCCTCCACCTCCCCGCGCAGGGGCCGGCTCAGCTCGTTCTCCTTCAGGTCCCGCACGCGCGAGCGCAGCAGGGGCTGCAACTGCTCCAGCTCGAGCCAGCCCAGGTCGCCGCCGTTCTGGCGCGTCAGGGCATGATCCGTGTAGCGCGTGGCCAGCTGGGCGAAATCCGCCCCGCCCTGGAGCGCGCTGTAGAGCGAGTCCGCGCGGTCGTAGATCAGCTGCCGGTCCTCCGCCGTGGGCTCCAGCTTGATCAGGATATGGCTGGTCTCGATGTACTCGCCCTCCCGGGCGTCCAGCCGAATCAGGTGCCAGCCGTACTCCGAGCGCACGGGCGGCGCCAGCTCGCCGGGATTGAGCCGGTAGGCGGCCTCTTCATAGGGGCGCACGAGGTTGCCGCGCTTGGTGCGGCCGATGGAGCCCGCCGCGGCCGCGCTGCCCGGATCCTGGCTGAAGGCGGCGGCCAGCTCGCCCAGGCGGGCGGGATCGGCGCTCAGCAGGGCGTGCAGGCTGTCGGCCAGGGCGCGGGCACGGGCCTCGCTGGCCGGCGAGGTCTTCCAGGTCAGGAAGATGTGGGAGAGGCGGACGGATTCGCCCACCTGGGGCAGGCTGTCCTGCCAGGCGCTGAAGAACTCCTCCACTTCCTGGCGGGTCACTTCCACCTTGCCCAGCTTGCGACGCTGGGCCTCCTCCACGTAGATCCGCTCGCGCATGCCGCTTTCCAGCGTGTGACGAATGGCCTTGGCGGGCTGGCCCATCATCTCCTCCAGCCGGCGCTCGCTGCCCACCTGGCGCAGGATCTCGTCCATCCGGTCCTGGACGCGGCGCTCCACGTCCTTGTCCGTGACCACGATGTTGGTGTCCTGGCGGGCCACGGCGTAGAGGACCTTGTTGTCGATCATCGCCTGGACCAGGTCGAACTTGACTTCCTCGAGCCGCTCGCCGCCCAAGGTGGCCGGATCCAGCTTGTTCTCCATCAGGTAGCGCTGCAGTTCCTGGCCCACCTCGCTCTCGAGGATCACGGCCTCGTCCACCACCACCAGCACGCGGTCAAGGGTCTCCTGGGCGGCCAGGGGCCGCAGGAACAGACAGGCCAGCAGACAGGCCGGCAGGATGCGCATCCAGCTCATGATTCTCCCGTGGTTCACCGGCCCAGGCCGGGTTCGGTTCGGCGGCACAACCTAACAAAGCAGGGCTGGGGAGGGACGGGCGCGGGGATTTGCGGCGATCCAGCGCCGATCTCTACTTTGCGCCCTGCCTGCGGCGCGTGACCGCACCGATTCAGCAAGGGGACCACTGCATGAGCCCTTCGACGCCGCAGGAGTTCTTCATGGACCGGGAGGTCCTGGTCACCGGCGGCGCCGGGGCCATCGGCTCCAATCTGGTGGCCGCCTTGCTGGCCCGCCAGGCCGGGCGCGTCAGCGTGCTGGATGACCTGAGTTCCGCGGTTCCCTGGAATCTGCCCGTGGATCCGCGCGTGAATTTCATCCGCGGCAGCATCTGCGACCCCGCCGCCCGGGAGCTGGCCTTCAACGCCCGGCCGACGGTCGTGTTCCACCTGGCGGCCTTTTTTGCCAACCAGAACTCAGTGGACCATCCCGAGGACGACCTGGAGGTCAACGGCCGGGGCTGCCTGGCCCTGTTGCGCGACTGCCAGCGCCTGGGCGTGGAGCGGGTGGTCTACGCCTCCACCAGCGCCATCGACGACGGTCTCGAAGCCGGCACCGCGCCGGGTCGGGTGGAATTGCTGCTCAAGACACCCTACCAGATCACCAAGGCCCTGGGCGAGTTCTACGGCTACTACTTCCACCGCGAGCAGGGGCTCTCGTTCAGCACGGTGCGGATCTTCAACAGCTACGGCCCCGGCGAACTGCCCGGCCCCTACCGCAACGTGATCCCGAACTTCATTCACCGCGCCCTGCGCGGGCTGCCGTTGCCCGTGATCGGGGACGGCTCCAGCAGCCGCGACTACACCTACGTGGGCGACATCGTGGCCGGTTTCCTCGCCGCCGCCGCGCGACCCGACCTGGCCGGGCGCTGCCTGCGCTTGTCCAGCGGGGTCAGCACCTCGGCCCTGGAACTGGCCCAGACCATCAACCGCCTGACCGGCAACCCGGCCGGCATCTCCCAGATGCCCGTCCGCTCCTGGGAGACCCTGCACCGCCACTTCGTGCCGGGCAGCCCGGAGCTGCCCGAGTGGCGGGCCACGGTGGATCTGGAAACGGGCCTGTCAAAAACCGTGAATTGGTTCCGCAGTCATCAGGATCGCATCGACGCAGCCCTGGGGGCCTGAGAGGTGAATCCCGTGGAGCGGCCCCGCATCCTGCTCATCTCGTACTTCTTCTATCCGTTCAATGGGTGTGGGAGCGCCATCCGCGCCATCAAGCTGGCCAAGTACCTGCGCCGCGAGGGTTGGGACGTACACGTCCTGTGCGGGGGCTGGGAGTCCGAGGCGGGCGATCCGTCCTATGCGCCGGATGTGCAGGGCTTGCACCTGCACGTGGCCAACCCGCATCCCGCGCCGCCCACGGTGGAAGACAACACCGCCCGGCCCGGCCACCTGCGCCTGGCGGGCCGGCTGCTGCGCAGCATCCTGCCCTTCCCGGACAACCGCTTCCGCTACCTTCCGCGCATGGCCGCGGAGGCCCGCCGGCTGATCCACGAACACGATCTGCAGATTGTCCTGGTCACCCTGCCGCCCAGCTCCACAGGTCTGCTAATCCCAATGCTGCGTAGACATTTTCCCAAGCTGCCAATGGTGCTGGAGTTTCGCGACATGTGGGCGCTGGACCCCATCGCCACGCCCAAACACTCATGGTTTCGCTGGTGCCAGAAGCGGCTGGAGCGCTGGACGCTCAACCAGTGCGACCTGGTGGTGAGTTGCACGCCGGGGATGACGGCCTGGGTGAAGCGGCAGTTGCGCCGACCGGAGCGGGGCCGGACCATTCTCTCGGGCTACGACGAGGATGACTTCGCTTTCGAACCACTGCCGCGGGAACCGGACCGCTGCCTGATCTCCTACGCAGGCAGCACAGGGGGTGTGGCCGGCCCGCGCACGCTGGAGTACATCGACGGCGCCCTGTCGCGCGTGTTCGCCGCCCAGCCCGGGCTGCGCCGGGAGCTGGTGGTGGAGATCATCGGCCACTGCGACGCCGGCACCCTGCGGCAGATCGCCGGCTTCGCCAACCGGGAGAGCTTCCGCCTGCTGGGCTTCCTACCGCACGATCGCTCTTTGCAGGAATTGAGCCGCGCCGACATCCTCCTGCTCAACCTGTTCGATGCGCCGGGCATCGAGATCGTCTATCCGGGCAAGACCTGGGAATACATGCGGCTGGGGCAGCCCTTGTGGGTCGCCTCGCCGCCGGGCATCCTCAAGGAACTGGTGACCCGGACGCACAGGCTGGGCGAGTGGGCAGAGTTCACAGATCCGGAGGGGATCGCCGCGGCGCTGCTGCGCCTGCTGGAGAAGCGTCACGATTGCGCCGCCCACTACGAGATCGGACCCGGGCACTATGCGCAATACTCATGCGAGCGGCTGTTCCACGAATACGCGGAAGTCCTGCGGAGCCTGATCGTGGACCGCCGACCGTGACCCACATCGTGCATGTGGGCTGCTGGCCACCTCCCTTGGGCGGCGTTTCCGTGCATGTGATGCGCCTGACCTTCCATCAGGCGGGCCAGGGCAACCACGTGCGCGTGTACAACGAGTCCCCGGACTCGGCCGAACCGAGCGAGTTGATTCTGCCCCGTATGTCCTGGGGTCGCTTATGCCTGCATCTCCTGTGTCACCCCCCCGACGTGTTACACGTGCACAGTACCAACTTGAAGTTCCGCGCCCTGCTCTGGCTCTTCCAGCTGCGCGGCTGCCTCGTTGTCGCGACTCTGCATACCGCCGAACCCCATGAGCAGTTCGGACCCGTGGGATCCTGGCTCGCCCGTCTGGTGATCTGGAACCTGCGCCGGGTTCAAGCGCTGGTCCTGGTGGGCAAAGGCGCGAGAGAGGCGTTGCTGCCCCAGTTGGGCTGCAGGCCCAACCAGCATCTGATCCATCCCTGGGTCACGCCGCCTCCCGGTACCGGCCAGGCAAGCCTGCCAGCAGAGGTGAGGTCCTTCGTCGCCAGGGGCGGACCGTTGCTTGTCGCAAACGGCGCCGTGCGTCTAAGACCAGTAGGCGATCTTTACGGCTTCGACCAGCTGCTGGCCGCCATGCGCCTGCTGGTGGAACGAGGTTCGCCCGCAAAGCTGCTACTCTACATCACTTCCATCAGCAGCCAGACCCCCGAGGAGAGGGCCCACTACATCAAGTTGAAAAGGGAGTGCGAGGACCCGACCCTTCGCGAGCGGGTGCTTTGGCATGAATCACTGCATGATGAGTTCGTCCCGGCCATCGCGGCCTCCGACCTCGTTCTGAGGACCACCCGGTTCGAGAGCTTCGGCCTGACCGTGGTGGAGGCCCTTGCCCTGGGTAAACCCGTGCTCGCCAGCGACGCCGCGCCGCGCCAACCGGGGGCGCTGCTGTATCACAGTGGGGATGTCGTTGACCTGGCGGATAAAATCCAAGCCGTGTTAGAGGGCCGCCTGCGGCCTCCGGCGAATGTACCGCCATGTCCTGGATCAGAGTCCGAGCTGGACCAGCTCTACCTGCGCCTCCTGTCAGGCAGCGGCAAGCTTCTTGGCAAATCAGCCTGACCCATCCAGCGCCCGGCGTCTCAACGGGCGGGCGGCACGCCGATCTCCACCTCGAGCAGCGGGGTCAGATCCACCTTCCAGACCGCCTCCTGGCGCAGCGTCTCCAGGCGCGACTGCAGCCGTTTCCAGCGCAGATCCTGCAGCATGGCGGCCCGCACCAGCTCTTCGTGCTGGTCGGGGTCGGGCACCCAGCCCACCGGGCGCACTTCCTCCAGCTGATAGACCATCCAGCCTTCCGGGCCGCGCAGCACGGGCGAGGCCTGGTGGAGCTTCAGTCCCAGGAGGATCGCGGCGTGGGCCAGGGGCAACTCGCCGCGGGTCACGAACTCCGTCCGGCCGCTGCCCAGCCGCTGGTCCTCCAGCCGCTTGCGGGTGAGCTGGTCGCGCTGGATCACGGGAATCAATCGCGCCAGCGCCAGGCTGTCCGCCCCCGCCACCCAGGAGAAGCGGAGCTGCCGTTCGGGCAGGGCCAGCAGATCCTGATTGGCGCGCGCCCAGGTCTTCAACTCGAGGGTGGAAATGCGCAGGGACTCGGCCAGACTCTGCTCCTCCAGCAGGCCGCGCAGGTAGCGCAGGCGCAGGCGCTTCAGCTCCTCCCGGACTCCGCCCAGCGTATCCAGGCCCTGCCGGACCGCCGCTTGATAGAGGATTTGGTCCTCCACCCAGCCTTCCAACCAGTGCTGGACCTCCTCGCGGCTGAGGCTGTCGGGCTGCGCGTCCAGCCAGGCCCGCAGCCGCGCCACGGTGAAAATGCTGTCGTCGGCCTGGGCCACGGCCCGTTCCAGATCCGGCCGGGCTCGCCGTCGGTGGGTGTCCCAGCGCCCGAGCAGGGCCAGCAGGGCCAGGAGCAGCAGCACGCCCAGCGCCACCCAGCCGCGCTTTCCCCACAACGCCCGCGACAACCGTGCGCCGCCTGTCATGCGTCCTCCATCTTGCGCCAGGTGTATGGTCGTCAACCTATGGATCGCCGGTGTTTGGCCCCTGCATGCAGTTCGGCCAGGACCTGCAAGGTCATCGACCAACAAGGGGATTCACAGTGGCCGGTCCTGCACCAATGGGTCAGGTGACCCGTCGCTAGGGCAGCGCGCCAGCTCTAGGTGCTTTTCGGTGCCAGGCGGGTTCCTTCAAGACCTTCTCTGTCCCAGCATTTCCCGCACCTCCCGGATCAGATCCCCAATGGATTCTCGCGCTTCTGCCGGCCCGATAAGCAGATCCCGCGCCCAGTGGCTGCCCGTCAACTGCTGGTAACGCCAAAGCAGATAGAGTTTGCCCGCGGCAAAGGACAGGCTGGTGCCCACCGCAGCGCCCATGTTCCCCCAGCGCGGGATCAACAGTCCATTGAACAGCACATTCGCCACCAACGTGATCTGGTGGGTGTGCACAGTGTAAATGCTGCGGTCCACGGTGGAGAAGTACAACATCAGCATGCCGGCATTGCCGCGCAACGTAATGGTTCCTAGCACCAGAACGGTGAGCACGCCCCAGGCGGCTGTGAAATCCGGCCCGTACAGCCAGAGCACGGGCCAGCCGAACAGGATCAAAAGGGCGGACAGCAGCAGGTAGACCAAGAAGCTGCGACGGTAAGTGGAGTTGGTGGCCGTTATGGCGGCAGCGTCGTCCAGCCCCGCCACGCGGGAAAAAAAAGCAGTCTGGATGCTGCGCTGGATCTCCATCAGCCGTGTGATGGTGAGCAAACAAATGGTATAGAGGCCAAGATCCGCCAGCGAGATCCGCGGGCTGCGCGGAATGAACCAGGCCAGCATCAGCGCATCCACGCGGACGCTGAGCTGGCTGAACTGGTTTGCCGACCACTGGGTCAAACTATAGCGCAACAGGTTGGGTAACTCGCGCCAGACCGGGGCAACTGGGCGGTGCTCCAGCCGCGTCAGCAGATAGAAGAAGACGAGCAGGCGGGCGGCCCCGTATAGGATGAAATAGGGCGCAGCAGTGGCAGCTCCAACGTAGGTAAGAACCAAGGTGGCCAGGAGCATAACCCCGGCGAACAATACTTCGGCCAGGTTGTACTCCCGCAAGCGCTGCCGGGCGATGAACAGATTGAGCAGGAGCTCGGTGAACGCGTTGCCCACAACGAAGAGTGCCAGGATGGCCAGATTGCCGCCTTCCAACGCAACGGCATAATCGGTGAGCCACGTGGTAGCCAGCCAAGAGAAGAGGCCCAACCCCACGACAGTGGCCACCAACAATACGGGCAAGGCCAAACCGGCGAACCGCTCCTCGCGCCACCCTTGCCGACCGACAAAAAACACAGCGCCCATGCCCAGCCCTAAGTCCACCATCCCGGCCAACAGGCCGCCCAGCATCAATAAAAGTCCAAGCACGCCCTGTTCGCTGACACCGATGGTGCGCGCGATCAGGATCCCCGCGGCCATCGTGACCAAACGGGTGGCGAGACGTGTGCCTAGTATGGACAGGGTGGCTCGCAGCATGACGTCAGCGGCGGGTGGGATTCCAGGTGCTGCCCTGGATCCCGCCCAACCATTTGACGAAGCCCGCGGACACAGCGGCATTCATGTAGAGGAAATGACCTAGTGCCGAAACCAAGCCACCACCTCGACCGCGACGGTTGAGGACCAAACCGATGATTCCAAGGACGTAGAGGGCCAAGTGAGGCACCAGGAGGGCCAGCAATCGGCCGTGCGCGGCCAGTAGCAGGTGTGCGGCCAGGGCGGTTGCCATCAGGTGCGGAGTAAACCAGCGGGGGAGCTTGTGCAACCAGTAAAACAGACTCTTCCAGCCCTCCAAGGGGTTCAATAGCCACAGATTCCAGCCGAAGCACTGATAATTGCCAGCCCCGATGCGCACGCGCCGGCCGAACTCCTGGTCAGGGTCGGCGCCAATGTACTCCACCGCGCGGGCTTCGCTGTCTTGGACGACGGCCAGACCCTGCCGCAGGACGCCCATGGCCGTCAGCAGATCGTCATTGGAAAGTGCGTTTTCCGGCAAGGTGCGCCAGCAGGCAGCGCGCAGACTGTAGAGTCCGCCGTGCGCGCCCATCACCGCACCCATCCGGCCCTCAGCCTCTTTGAGCACCACTTCGAAGTCCCGGTACCAGGTCTCGGCCTGGAACCTCTCGCGTTCACGTTGCACGCGGCGTTCGTAGCCGGAGACCAGTCCTATTCGTGGATCGGCGTACCAGCGGGCGAAGGAGCGCAAGGCTCCGGCGTCGAACATCACGTTGGCGTCGGTCATGACCACGATCTCGCCCTTGGCCAGCGGGACAACGCGATTGAGAATCTGCGTCTTGCCCAATCTCTCGGCGAAGTCGAGGCGACTCACACGCTGTCCGGCGTACTCGTCAATGATAGCCGCGGTGGCATCCTCCGACTGGTCCGAGACTACCAACACGTCTACTTTGTCCGGCGGATAGTCCAGCGCCAAGCAGTTGTCCAGTTTGTCACGAATGACGCGCTCTTCGTTACGGGCCGCGATGACCACAGTGAAGGTGGGCTCGCAGTCGGGGTCGGCGTGCCAGGGCACGGGCAGCCGGCGCATCCAAAGGGCCAGCAGCAGGATGCCCGGATAAGCGGCCGCCAACCCGGTCACGCAAAGCCAGAATAGCGCCAAGGCGAGGCATTCCAGAGGACTCATTGCCCGGCCTCCCGGACTTGGGTGCGGCCCAGTCCCTCCGTCCAGACTGTGAGCAGGGCCATGATCATCCAAAAGGCCAGTGGCTGGTTGGAACCGTTCAGCACGGCATCCAAAGCGCCACAGGCCAGCATGGCCAATGCACCAAAGAATAGCCCGCGGAACAGCTCCACGTCCGCCCTGTCCAGCCGATCGCGCAATGCGCGGTATGTGCGCCAGTTCCGCCGTAGTAACAGACCTATCAACGCTAAGTAAAAAAGCGCGAGCGGTATGCCCACTTGGACCATTTTCTCCAGCACGATATTGTGTGAATGGCCGAGAAGAAACTCATCGAAGATGAACAGGCTGCTCGCATAGGAGATGAATTGGCCGAATCCGATGCCCAACAAGGGATGCAACATCAAGATTTTAATCGATAGACCCCAGACGACAATGCGTAGCAAGGTGGAGGCATCGATCAGCCCGGCTTCGCCTTCGATGGAGGCCATACGACTGACGATGCCGCCACCGGTCTGGATCATTGCCAGGGTGAGGACGGCCAACAAGGCCGGCAAGGCCCAGCGTTGGCCCCGGGCAAAGGGCAGGGCTAAAAGCAGGGCAACGGCGAACGGGGCCCGAGAGCCCGTGAAGAAGATCGCTGCCAAGGCCAGCAACGCGGTCGCCAGCCCGAGCACTCGGCTGCGGCCAGACGCAAACATTCCCAGCCCAATGGGCACGAACATGACCAGATCGTACGCCGTCCCCGTAGGCATGCGCTCCACCCAACCCACAGCCCGGGTGTTGGGATGAAGCAGGCCGTCCACCACCACGGTGACGCTGGCCGCCAGGATCGCCACCAGCAATAGGCGCACAAGCATGGGCACCAAGCGGGCGGAAAAGCCCGAGCGTACGATCAACACATACAAAAGTACGGGCGAATAATCATAGAGCCACTGTCCAAACGCTTCGACGGGATGTGTGGCGAAGGGCACGGGATGCAGGGCCAGCACGGCGGCAATCACCAACCCCAATTCCAGCCCAGCGATTGCCATGGCTTTCGACTTGGCCGGCTCCCATTCCTCCGCCCGTTCCAGAACCAACAGCAACAGGCCCAGAAGGACGAAGAGCACATTGAGGCGCAGATTGTGGTGAACGCAAAGTGCGGGGTAGAGGCCCAACAGCAAGGGGGCGGCCTGCCGGGCCAATATGCCTGCGAAGGCGAGCAGGACGAAGATGGGGCCAAGTAGCCAGAGCGGTTCTGTAAAAGCTAAGGAGACGCAAAGGGCCCCCAAAATGGAGAGGCCGAGCGCCCACCACCTCAACTGTGGCGAGTCTCCGGTGAGCAACAGATGCGACGTGCGAAGTTCTGGCATTATTGGCCCTGAGCTCGCCGAAGGTAGCAATCGATCGGCGGCTCGCCGTCAGTGCAGGGGGCCTCCGGCTTCACCGTGGGCCTGGGCTCATCCGTCCGTCGGCGGCCTGTCGAAGCACGGCCAAGGTCGCCCGCGCCGTGTTTTCCCAGCGAAAGCCGGCTGCGTGCTCCAGCCCGCGCGCGGACAGCTCCTGTCGCCGCGCCACATCGCCCAGCAGCTCCGCGCAGGCCCGCGCCATGGCCGGCACGTCGTCTGGATCCACCAACTGCGCACAGCCGCCCGCCACTTCAGGTAGGGAACTGCGGTTGCTTGTGACCACCGGAGTTCCGTGACGCATGGCCTCCAACACCGGGAAACCGAAGCCCTCCATGCGCGAGGGGAAGAGCAGCAAACTAGCCTGTCCATAAAGCTCCGCCAGGTTCTCCTCGGAAACGGGGCCAAGCAGGTCCACCCGGTCTCGACAGTCCAAGTCATCCAACAAACGTTGAATGCTGCCGCGGAAACTGTCCCGTCGACCTGGGATTTTCAGGCGCCACTGGCTGAATCCGGCTTCGCGCACCAGTAGGTCGAAGCAGCGGATGACGCCAGCCATGTTCTTGTAGGGCTTCGAATTGCCAATGAACAGGAGATAAGGCAAGCGCTGCTCCATCGGCAGGATGGTGGCAGGGACGGGCACGTGGTCCAAGCCCAAGGGGATGGTGTGGACGCGTCCGGCCACCTCCGGCAGGAAGGCCAGCAATTCCGCCGTGGTGGCTTGGCTGACGGAGAGCAAGGCCCGGGCCCGGCGCAGGGAAAGGGGGACAATCCAGGCGTGGGCTTGGCGCTTCACCATGTCCCCCAAGCGCCAGCGTTGTCCCTGCAGCTCCGGATGGGTGACCCAAATCAGGTCATGGACGGTCAGGACCACCGGCCCCCTGAACAGAGGCGGGGATAGGAAGAAGGGGGCGAAAAGCAGATCAGCCCCCTCGCGGTTCAAGTCCCGATGGAAATGGGTGACCGTGTAGGCGTGCACGTAGCGATATGGCAGCACCACTTCGCGAAAGTTTGAGTCGGCGGGAAAGTCGAACTGGGGGTGGGTGACGAAAACGATGTACTCGTTCCAGCTGTCAAGATGGCGCAATTGCTCAATGAGGCAGTGGGAGTAGCGCCCGATTCCATCCAGAAATGGCATGATGGCGCGACCGTCGATGGCTACCCTCATGGGGGATCTCCTGGGATTCTCACACTACGTTGCTAATATATGAATCTATCAAAGCTGCGCTGGAAGGTTGATGTCTGAATGATTGTGCCGATTTTGCTTATTGCATACGATTTTCATCCGTTCGTCGGCGGAGGCGGGTCGGTGCGAATGGTCAAGTTGGCCAAGTACCTGCATCGGGACGGCCTGCCGATCATCGTGCTCACGGGGGGCTTTGAGTCCAAGGATGCCGACCCGTCCCTCGGTTCGGAACTGGAAGGCATCACCATCTCGGTAGCCAACCCCCACCCGGTTGCGCCCAGCGTCCAGGACAAGGCGCGCCGACCCCGTTGGCTGCGGGTCGCAGGCTGGGTTTTCCGCAGCGTGATCCCATTTCCTGACAATCGTTTTCGCTATCTGCCGGCCATGCTGCGACGAGCCAAGGCGTTGATCCTAGAGCACGGGATCGACACCGTGCTAATCACCAGCCCACCAAACTCCATGTCATTACTGGTGCCACTATTGCGTCGGTGGCGACCGAACCTGAAACTAGTGCTGGATGTCCGCGACATGTGGGCGCTGGATCCACTTCAGACGCCGAACACGGCTTGGTTCCGTTGGACCCAGACGCACTTGGAGCGCTGGACAATCAACCAGGCCGACCGAGTGGTCAGCGTCACCCCCGGCTTCGACGCCTGGATCCGCCAACAATTGCGGGAGCCGGAGCGCGCCGCACTGATCACCAATGGCTATGATGAGGAGGATTTCGGCCCCGACCTGCCCCAGCCTGAGCCCGGTGGATTGGTACTGGGATACGCCGGCGCTACGGGTGGCATTAGTGGTCCCTACTCCTTTCAAGGGATCCTCGATGCGCTGGACAAGGTGCTGGATCGCCGTCCGCAGCTGGTCGGCCGCCTGGTACTCCGTATCTACGGCCACAACAACCGCGCCTTGGCGCAGCGAGTGGCGGCTATGCGCCATCCGGAAGTCGTGGAGCTCTGCGGGTTCCTGGCCCACCGACAAGTGCTGCGGGCCCTGTCCGCCTGCCACATCCTGCTCAATTACATGTTCACCATGCCCAACGGGCACTTAGTCTACCCCGGCAAGACGTTTGAGTACCTACGACTGGGCCGCCCCATCCTGCTGGCCAGCCCGCCCGGCATTCTGCGTGAACTGATACTGGAAAGCGGCCGGGGAGAAGCGGCGGATGGGGAGGATGCTGACGGCATCGCCGCGGCGCTTGAGCGCATGCTGGACCGATTGGCTCAGGGTGGGTACCCGGAGCGTCCTGACTTCCACCTGCGCTACGAGCGTGGAGCCCTGGCCCGGCGCTATGCCGGTCTCTTGCGAGAGCTGGCTGCGCTCCCGGTCAACCGACGGTAGACCGCCTCCATCTTCATCACACAGTCGTCCCAGGCGAACTCCCTCTCCACCAGTTGCCGTCCCGACCGGCCCATGCGGCGGGCCTCCGCCGGATGCTCCGCTAGCCAGACCAGGCGTTCGGCCAGCGCGTCGGCATCCCGTGGCGGCACCAGGAAACCCGTCTCGCCGTCACGCACCACATCCGGGATGCCACCGGCCCGGCTGGCCACCACTGGCACGCCACAGGCGGACGCCTCCAGGGCGCTTACACCGAAGCTTTCGCTGCGCGAGGGCATGGCGAACGCATGATAGGAGCGTAGCAGCTCCGGCAACTGCGCGTTGGGGATCCGCCCCCGGAACACCGTCACCTCGCCCAACCCCGCCTCCTGAACCAGGCGCCTTGCTTCCGCCTCGCGATTTCCCTCACCGACGATATGCAGCTCCAGGTCAGGCACCCGACGCACGGCGATGGCGACGGCGCGAATCAGGACATCGTAACCGTATACCCACTCCAAATGCTTGACGAAGCCGATGCGGAAGGGCCGGTCGGGGGGATCGGCTCCAGGGGTGAACAAGCGCGTGTCCACGCCGAAGGGGATCACCTCTACCGGCGCGTCCAACCCTACATGCGCGCGCGCCATGTATTCCAGCAAGGGATTTGTAGCCACGACGCAGTCAGCGGCGCGGATTCCCAACCGCCGGAAGCCTTCGTTAAGCAGGCTGCGAGGCATGGCCAAGTCACTGCCCCACACCGAGACCAGCAAGGGCGAAGCCTGTATCCATCCCAACACGGTCAGGGTCGGGTCCATGAAGTGAATGTGGACCAAGTCCGGCCGCAGGCGACGGATGGCGCGGCGGCAGGCCAGGATGAAGTGGAGTCGGCCAATGGATTTGGCCCAGGGCCCAGAGTCGGTGTCGATGATTGTGGTGGGAATGTCCAGTACCGGGCGACAGGGCATCAGGCAGAGGAGTTCCGGCTGGTGTCCGGCGTCGAGGGCTCCCTGCACCCAGCGGAGCACATGGGCGTTATCAGCCTTGAGCGTGATGAAGAGGATCTTCATCGCTCCGATCCAGCGACATCTGGACGGGCAGCGATTGGCTGTGGCTGAAGCTGCGGCATGCATGTTCTCCAATTGCCGGAACGTGATTCTGCGGGAACGGGCACAGCTATTCGCCGCGCATGATCAGGCGGCCCATGCGACGCAGGACGAACCCCGACGCCACGACCAGCGGCAGCGCAACACCCAGTAGCAGGGGCCAGAGCGGCGCCTCAACGGCGCCGGACAAGCCCAACCTTGCCGGCAGCCGCTGCAGTCCGGCCAATAGTAGCCAGGAGATGAGTAAGGCTGCCAGTGCGGGTAGGGCCAGCGCAATGAGGAGCGGCCGTGCGAGGGGTCCGGCACGGACCCCTTGGAAGGCCAACAGCACAGCTTCGCCCCGCCAGGCACGCCGCAGTGAGCGCAGGGCAGCCGCCAGGAGGGCAGCGGTGAGCGCGCTGATCAGCAGCAGAAGTACCAGGGCCGCACGCCCCGCCCGGCGCAGCCCGGCGCCCAACTCGCCCAACAGCTCGCGCTCCACGTGCACGCCGGACACGCCGGGCAGCGCGTCCAGGGCCGCGAGATCCCGGTCTAGCTGCGCCAGTTCGGCCGCCGGCCGGACGCGCAACAGCACGGTGGTGGGAAAGGGATTCTCGCCCAGCAACTCCACCACGTCCAGATCGAAGCCGCTGCGGAACTCGGCCGCCGCCTGGGCGGGATCGAGCAGCCCGGCCCATTCCAGCGTGCGGCTGCCCGCCAGGGTCCGCCGCACCCCATCGAGGGTGGGGGCGTCGGCCTGCTCCAGGTAGCACTCGGCGGGCACGCGGCTGGTCCAGGCCTCGCGCAGGCGGGGGCTGTTGCGCCAGGCCCAGCCCAGCGCGCCGCACAGGGTCAGGGTCAGGGTCCAGACCAGCACCAGCAGCAGGCTGCGCGAGCGCGAGCGGGCCAGCAGGCCCAGGGCCTCCGTCCACCAGATCATCGGCGCCATCCCTGGCCGTCGCCTTCCAGCCGCCCGCCCTCCAGGCGCAGCCGGCGCGTTCCCTCCGGCAGCCGGGGCCGGTCGCCGTGCAGACAGAACAGGATGGCCGTGCCGCGGGAGGACTGACGCACCAGGAAAGCCAGCAGCTCGTCCTGGTGGTCGGGGGACAGGTGGGCGAAGGGCTCGTCCAGTAGCAGGAGATCGGGCAGGCCGCAGAGGGCCAGGGCCAGCTGCGCCCAGCGGGACTGGCCTGTGGACAGGCTGCCGCAGGGCAGGTCGGCCCGGGTGAGCTGGCCCGTCTCGCCCAGGATGCGCATGGCCTCGCGCCGGCGGTCGCGCCCGCCCAGGCCGCGGGCCGCCAGGCTCAGGCGCATCAGGTCGCGCGTGCTGCGCCCGGCGGGCAGCGTGGTGGACTGATCCAGCACACCCAGGCGGCGGCGCCAGGCGGCCAGCCCGCCCGCGCTCCAGGTCAGCGGCTCCTGTTGGAAGAGCAGGGTGCCGGCCTGGGCGGGCAGACGCGCGGCCAGCAGCCGCAGCAGGGTGGATTTGCCCACGCCGGGTTCGCCGGACAGCGCAGCCAGCTCGCCGGCGTGCAGGCGCAGATCGACGGGCCCCAGCCGGAAACCGCCGGGGTACTCGAACTCCAGCCCGCGGGTCTCCAGCAGCGGCAGGCGTGGCGGCGGAGCGGGCGCGCTCAGCACGGGGTCCCCAGCGGTCGTGTGACAAAGTGCACGCGGTCGGCGTCTTCGCCACCCGGCCGCAGGCTGAACTCGGCGTAGCGCGCCAGCACGTGCAGGCCGGCCTGGCGGGCGGCCTCCTCCACCTCCGTCACCCGGTAGATGCGCTGCAGGTGGGACTCGGCCCAGCGCCGCCGGGAGGGCAGGTGGTCCAGCAGGAAGTCGTTGTGATGCAGCCGGGCCGTCCGCTCGTACCAACTGTGGCGCTCCCAGACCCACTCGCCGTTCTGCTCGCGCTCCGTGCGGTCGTTGAAGTAGGCCAGGCTGTTGCGCTCCGTGCAGATGTCGAAGACCACCAGGCCGCCCGGGGCGGAGAGGGCCGCCAGCCGGCCCAGGGCGCGCACCAGCTCGCCCGGTCCGGTCAGGTAGTTGAGCGAATCGTAGAGGCAGGTCACCAGGCGCCAGCGGGCGGGATCCGTCAGCTCGCGCAGGTCGCGCCGGGAGAGCTGGGCCCGCCGTCCCAGCCGGCGCCGGGCCGCCTCCAGCATGTTTTCCGAGAGATCCGAGCCCGCCAGGCGCAGACCCTTCTCGTGCAGGGCGTCCAGGAAGCGGCCGGTGCCGCAGGCCGCGTCGTAGGCGCTGTCCAGCGGAACCCGGGCGTGCAGGTCCCAGACACCGCGCACGAAATCCGCCCACATGGGGTAGTCCACGTGGGACATGAGCTGGTCATAGAAGGAGGCCAGCACCTCGTAAGCGCCGGCGGGTTGGACCTTCAGCACGGGGCATCTCCGTTGAGCAGGAGCAGGGCCTCCTCCAGGGCGGACAACTGGCTGCCCTCGTCCGCGCGGCCCTGGCCGGCCAGATCGAAGGCCGTTCCGTGATCGGGCGAGGTGCGGATCAGGGGCAGACCCAAGGTAGCATTCACGCCCTCCGCCCCGGCCACCAACTTGAAGACGGGCAGCCCCTGGTCGTGATACATGGCCAGGAAGCGGCCTTGCCCGCGGGCCAGGGCGCCGTCGGCGGGCAGCGGCCCCCGAACGGGCAGACCCCGGGCGCGCAGTCCGGCCACCAGCGGTCCCAGCCACTCCACCTCCTCGCGGCCCAGCGTGCCCCCGTCCCCGGCGTGCGGATTCAGCCCCAGGACCACCAGCTCCTCGCCCGGAAAGCGCCGTCCCACATAGTCCAGCGCCAGGCTGATCTTCGCCGCCACGCGTTCCGGCGTGACGGCCGCGGCCAGCCCGGCGACGGGGTCGTGGTTGCTCACCAGTCCGACGGAGAGGCGCGGGCTGGTCAGCCACATGAGCGGATCCGCCACGCCGCAGAGCCAGCCCAGGTACTCCGTGTGCCCGGGCCAGCGGAAGTCCGCCAGCTTAAGGGAGTGCTTGTTGACGGGGGCGGTGACCAGCGCCCGGCGCTCGGGCTGCTCCAGGACCAGGGAGGCGGCGCGGGCCAGGGAGGCCCAGGAGGCCAGCCCGCCCGCCCGGCTGGCGCAGCGCTCGGGCTCTGCCGTCGCAGACCAGGCCGGGGCTTCGGCCGGGCCGCCGGGACCGGCCTCCCAGCCCAGGACCAGCAGGGCGCGCGGCGCTTCCGTGGGCAGCGTATGGGCCTCGAGCAGGGGCAGATCCAACCCCAGCTGCCGGCACTGGGCCTGCACGAGGGCCAGGGGCGCCGTCAGCGCCAGCCCGGCGGGCCGCTCCGCATCCAGCCAGCGCCGGGCCGCCTTGAGCAGCACTTCGGGACCGATGCCCGCCGGATCCCCCAGACTGAGCAACAGCCAGGGCGCGCGCTCGGCGCTCACGACGCGACCGCGGCGGGGGTCCAGCCGGGTGGGGCCGATTCGTCGCCGTCCAACCCGGCCACTTCCTCCTGCAGGCGCTCCAGGCGCTCGCGCACGGCCGGGGCCTCGTCCACGGCCATCAGCTCCATCCGCAGGGCGCGGATGCCCGGATAGTCGCGCAGGTAGGCCGCGTACATTTTGCGCATTTCCATCACGGCGCGGCGCTCGCCCTTGTGGGCCAGCGCGAGGTCCAGGTGCTCGCGGAGCAGGGCCACGCGCTCCGCCAGCCCAGGTGGCGCACAGGGCGTGCCGGTGCGCAGGAATTCGCGGGTCTCGCGGAAGATCCAGGGGTAGTGGATGGCGGCCCGCCCGATCATCACGGCGTCCACGCCCGCGTGCAGGAAGAGGCGCAAGGCGTCCGGCGGGCTCTTGACGTCGCCGTTGCCGATGACTGGAATCTCCACGGCGCGCTTGACCTCGGCGATGCCGTCCCAGTCCGCCTCGCCCTCGAATTTCTGGCAGCGCGTGCGGCCGTGGATGGTGAGGGCGCGGACGCCCAGATCCTGCAGCCGCAGGGCCAGCTCCACGGCGTTGCGGCTGCCCTCGTCCCAGCCCAGGCGCATCTTCACCGTCACCGGGAGCTCCACGGCGCGGACCACGGCCCCGGCGACCTCCAGCAGCAGCTCGGGCTCCCGCATGAGTTGGGAACCCGCCCCGCCCCCGCAGACCTTGCGCGCCGGGCAGCCGAAATTGATGTCCAACAGGTCGGGTCCGTTCTCGGCGGCCCGGAGGGCGGCCAGGGCCATCCGGCCGGCGTCGCGGCCGTAGATCTGGATTCCCACCGGGCGCTCGTCCTCCGCCAGGGCGATCTTGCTGGCCGTACGGCCCGCCAGCCGCACCAGGCCTTCGCTGGAGGTGAACTCGGTGTAAACCAGATCGGCACCCAGCCGCCGGCAGATGCGGCGGAAGGGCTGGTCGCTGTAGCCTTCCATCGGCGCCAGCAACAGGGCGTTCTCCAGCTGGAGCCCGCCGATGCGCAGCGTGCGCGTGTCCAGGATGTCCGGGTGTGCGTTCATGCAGGTAGTTACGGGATTCACGGCCGGCAGCGCAAGGCGGCTAGAAAGGCGGCTAGAATGGATGGCCCAGCTCGACCCAGAGCCGCGGGCCCGGACTATCTGCCGGACCGGCGTCGGTGAGCAGGGCCACGCCGGCGGCCAGCTCGCCCAGCCAGCTGCCCAGATGCAGCGCCAGGCCCGCCTCCTGGACGAACCCGCGCCGGCGCGGCCAGTCGTCCAGGTCGTCGGTCAGACCGAGCGCCGACCAGCGCAGGGAAGCAGACCACTCCCCCGGCCAGCTCTGGCCCAGCACCATGCGCCAGCCCGCCCGCACCCCCAGCAAGCGCCGGGCCGCCAGCTCCGCCGGCGGCAGGCTGCGCAGCCAGTCGTCCCCGCCCAGTTCGAAGCGGTCGCGCCGCTCGGGGCTGTCCGTAGTCCCCGCCAGCAGGGACAGCTGGCCCGTGTGGTTGCCCAGGCTGCGCCAGGAGTCCACCGCCACCCGGGCCCGGAAGGCCGCGTCCCCGCCCTGGCCCCGCGGCACCAGCTGTTCAAAGGAGGCCTCGTGGTACTCGCCGTTACGCGGCAGGACGCGCCGGTTCCGGCTGTCCACCCGGCTGAGCAGGCCCAACCGGGCCAACTGCCGCGAGTGCTCCAGTCCGTCCTGCTCCTCTTCCTCCCATTCCAGCCCGCCGCTGAGGAACACGCTGCCGAGGCCCTGGATCTGCTGGCCCAGGCGCAGCTGGATCGCCCGGGTGGAGCGTTCCGTCATGCCCGTGCCGGAGGCGTGCGGGAAGTGGAGTTCCTCCTGGCACTGCCAGATGTTGAGGCGGGTGGTCAGCCAGGTCTTCCAGATGCGGTCGCTCTCCAGCGAGGCCCGCTGCTCCCTGCGCCAGGCGCCCAGCAGCCAGGCGGCCTCGCCGCGCAGGCTGCGGCGCAGCAGGTTCTCCCAGAGGATCTGGAAAAAGCCCTCGCCCTGGCGGGCGGAGCCGTAATGGAGGCCGGCGCGCAGCGCGGGAAAGGCCCGTTCGCTGGCGTGGAGGATCGCCACGTTGCGCCCGCGGTCGCGTTCCAGGCGCAGGTACACCTGTTCGTAGAGTCCGCTGGCGAACAGGCGGCCGATGCTGCGGTCCGCCTGGCGCACGGAGAAGACCTCGCCGGCGCGCGGCCGGAATTCCCGCAACAGCACGCCCGGCCGCAGTTTCACCAATCCGTCCACGCGCAGCGTGTCCACTTGTCCGGGCTGGAAGAAGAGCCGCAAACGGCCGTCCGCCCAGTCCATCGAATCCAGTTCGCACAGCGCGAAGCCCGCGCGACGCAGACGGATCAACAGTTGGTCCACCTGTTGGTCCAGCACGGCCCGCTGCAGGGGTTGGCCCACCCCCAGGCAGGACAGCAGGCTGTCCACCCCCAGTTCGGCCCACTGCTCCGAGCGCAGGCGCTCGCGGATGGGATCCAGCCCTGTCACGGCCACGGACTGCAGCACAGGGTTGGGGGTCAGGCGCAGGCGATGGACGCAGGGATCCGACAGACTGTCCGCCAGCTGCAGGTCCACCTCGCAGTAGCTGCCGCAGGCGGCCAATTCCCGGCGGAGCTCCAGGGCCTGGCGGCGCGTCCGGGGGCCTGTCTCCATCAGGCCCGGCAGTTCGGGGCCAGGCGACAGCAGATGTTCCAGGGAGCCGGCCGCCACCCAGGCGGAGCCGTTCCACAACTCGGTGAGCAGATCCGCCACCCAGCCGTCCGCAGCCGCTTCCCGGGGACCGGGGCAGGCCGGATGAAGCAGGCGGCGCAGGTGCTCCAGCTCTGCCAACAGGGCCTCCTCGCCGGCCTGCTGAAACTGCTCGCGGCTCCCCAGCACGTTCATGGGCGTGCGGGGCAGGTGCGGGCGCACCACCAGGTCCGCGGCGGCCAGGCTGCGCTGGTTGTTGTCCACCTGCATGATGCCGACGATCTGGTCCGCCAGCTCCCAGGCCTCCGCCAGCTGCTTCTCGTCGCGCAGCGGACTGGTCACGTCCACCACCAGCACCAGATCCGCGCCCAGCTTGCGGGCCGTCTCCACCGGGATGTTGTCGGCGATGCCCCCGTCGATGAGCAGGCGGCCATCCAGCTTGACGGGCTGGAACAGGAAGGGCACGGACATGGAAGCCCGCATGGCCTCGGCCAGGTCGCCGCCGCCCAGCTCGGCCCGCAGGCCGGAGCTCAGATCCGTGGCCACCGCCCGGTACCGGACGCGCAGGCGGTCGAAATTCCCGAAGCCCTGGATGGGCGCACGCCAAACCATTTCCGCCAGGGCCTGGCTGACGCGCTGCCCGGAGGACAAGCTGCGCACCCACTGCGGTTTCCAGCCCTGCAGGCGGATCTCCACCAGGTGGCGATCGCTCACGTCCTTGCGACCAATGGACATCAACCGGCGGTCCGGGCGATCCTGGAACAGGTCGCCCCACGAATAGCGGCCCAGCAGGGAATCGATCTCGTCGGGCGAATAGCCACAGGCGTAGAGCCCGCCCACCACGGCACCGGTGGAGCTGCCCACCAGGCAATAAATGGGGATGCCGCTGCGCTCCAGGGCGCGCAGGGCGCCGATGTGCGCCAGGCCGCGCACCCCGCCGCCGCTGAGCACCACGCCCAGCCGCGGGGCGCTCCCGGACGGAGCGCCCATGGCGAGGCCCTGCGCCCGGACCGTGCAACAGGTCAGCAACAGGAGCCCCAGCAGGATGCCCGTCCGATTCAGCATGGTGTCGTGGAATGAAAGACTCTACCCGCGACACAGCTTATGAAAAGAGCGGCAGTGGACAAGCGGGCCGGGGCGACGCCCGGGCCCGCTTCCTTCAAGGCCCGGGCTATTTGACCAACAGAAGCTTGCGCACGGACTGGCTCTCCCCGGCCTGCAGGGATAACAGGTAGCAGCCCGCCGGCTGGTCGCTCAACAGGAGCCGGCGCTCGTGCACGCCGGCCGGCAGCAGGCCGTCCTCCAGCACCCGCAGCTCGCGTCCCAGCAGATCCACCACCTGCAGGCGGACCCGCTGGGTCCGGGGCAGCAGAAAGGTGACGCGGGTCTCGGGATTGAAGGGATTGGGCCAGACGTCCAGCAAGGTGGGGCTGGCCGGCTGCCCGCCCGCCGGCGGGTCCGCCAGCACGGTGCTGCCGTCGCCAGGCTGGGGGTCGCTTTCGTCCAGCCAGGCCTGGGGACCGCCGCCCGCGCCCGAGTAACGCAGGGAATGCCCCTGTTCCACGTCGGGCAGCACGGCGTCCAGCGGCCAGATGCCGGCTTCCGCGGCCTGGCTTTCCCAGGAGTGTCCCGTGGTTCCGTACTGCATGTAGTCGCGCAGGCCTTCCAGCGTCTGCTGTTCCGTGTTCCACAGCCCCACGAAGCCGTGGGTGTTGCCCAGGCTGGCGCCCGTGAACCACAGCTCCGGCCCGGCGGGCGGCAGCTCCGCCGGGGCGTTGTTGTGCACGACCAGCACCTGGCCGGGTCCGAGGATCAAAGCGGGCAGCAGCAGGTTCGGTCCCGAACAGTCCAGCAGCCATCCGCCCAGGTCCACCGGATCCTGGCCCGTGTTGATCAACTCCACCCACTCCAGCCCCGTGTCCGTGCCGGCGGGGTCGTAGCAGACCTCGTGGATGCGAACCGCGGCTTGTGCGCTGATCCAGCCGCACGCGAGCACGCCCAACAACCATTTCATTCCTGCCTCCTTTGGGTTGAAACCGGGGCGGCGAACCGCCCCGCCTGACCTGACCTCGACATCTCCCCCCTGACGGAGGAGCGCGCGGGCCATCCATGTCCGTGTCCTTTATTGGAAATGGGATTTGTCGAAGACCGGCGCAGGGGCCGCCGGTCCGGGGCCGTTCTCCCGAACAGCGCCAACCTCGAAGACGGTGTTGGCAAGCCCTGGGCCAGAATGATCCCCTTGTCCGTCATAGACATTTCTTGAATTGTCGTCCGCCGGCCTTCTGCATTCTTGAAGTCCAGAGAGCGGATTCCAGCTCTCCAGAGGGCTGTCCAGCGGGTGGGTCAGCCCGGCGCCGGAGATCTCCCGGCAAGGGAAGTCCACGCTGCTCTTGGATCTTCAGTGGAGGAGCACTACTCTTGAGGCTTGTTTTTCACTACGGAGGTAGCTCCCCGGAACCCGCGTAGCGGGCCCGCACTGGGCGGGATTTGAGTCCGGGGCTCCGGTGAATCATTCACCAAGGAGGAGCACGATGTCTCGTTACCGTGGACCCAAGGACCGTCTGTCACGCCGCTTTGAGACCAATCTCTTCGGCGCCAAACGGAATCCGATGGACCGCAGAGGGTTCGCTCCCGGCCAGCACGGTCACAACCGGCGCGCCAAGAAGAGCGAGTACGGCATCCACCTGGACGCCAAGCAGAAGTTCCGCGCCTACTACGGGATGATCTCCGAGGCGCAGTTCCGCAAGACCTTCGAGAAAGCCCGCGGCATGCGTGCCGGCGTCACGGGCGAGGTCTTCGTGGGCCTGCTGGAGTCCCGGCTGGACGTGATGGCCATGCGCATGAGCTTCGCGCCCAACATCTTCGCCGCCCGCCAGGTGGTGACCCACGGTCACATCCTGCTCAACGGCAAGCGCTGCAACATCCCCAGCGCCCGCGTGATGCCCGGCGACGTGGTGAGCGTGCGCGAGAAGAGCCGCAAGATCCCGATGATCTTCCATCAGTTCCTCGGCAGCAAGGGCACGCCGCCCACCTACGTCGAGCTGAATCAGGACGACTTCTCCGGCAAGCTCCTGCACTTCCCCGAGAAGCACGAAGTGCCGTTCCCGGGCGAGTTCAACGAGCAGTTGGTGGTGGAGTTCTACAGCCGCTGAGCCGCGCTCGAGCTGGATTCTGTCTTGCATGGCCCGCCCCTCGGCGGGCCTTTTTTCGTCCGGCCGGTCCGGCAATGAAAACGGCCCGCGCTGGGCACGGGCCGTTGAGGTGAACAGGCTGCGCGGCAGACCAGAAGCCCGCCCGCACCATCGGCCGGGCGTCAGACCTTGAGCTTCCGCACCGTGTCGATGAGCGTGCCGTCGCGGTACTCGATCACGGCCACCACCTCCTCCTCGGTCTCGGCCCGGGTCTGGTGGCCACCGGTCAGCTCCAGCGCCTTGCGGTGCAGGTCCTCGATGCTCACCAGCGGCAGGCCCTTGCCCGCCAGCCGCTCCAGCAGGTCCTTGCGGCGCGGGTTGACCGCCACGCCGTGATCCGTCACCAGCACGTCGATGGTCTCGCCGGGCGCGGTCACCGTGTGCACGCGGGGCACCACGATGCTGTGCACCTTGCGGGTCAGCGGCGCGGTGATCAGCGTGATCTCCGCGTCCGCCGCGTCCGTGAAGCCGCCGATGCCGTGCAGGAGCCAGCCGTCGGAGTGGGTGTTCACGTTGACGTTGAAGTCGAAGTCGATCTCTGTGGCGCCCAGCACGCTGGCCTTGACCCGCGGCGCGAAGCAACCCTTGGTGTGGTCGTTGTAGCTGACGAAGGGATTGGTCGCCACGTGGCGCGGATGGTCGGCCAGCGAGCGCACGCCCGCCAGATCAAAGCTCTGGCCGTCGAGGATGTAGCCCACCAGGCCTTCGTGCAGCAGGTCCACCAGCAGCTGGGTGCTGCCGCCCCGGGCGAAGGTGGCCTTGGCGCCCTTCTCCCGTAGATGGCGTCCCACGAATTCGATGAACTTCAGACTCATGCCCCCGGCGCCGGCCTGGAAGCTGAAATCGGGTTCATCCAGCAGGCCGGACTCGCGCACCACGCGGGCCGCCAGCTCGGCGATCATCACGCGCTCGGGCTCCTCGGCCACGCGCGTGGTTCCGCTGACGATTTGCGCCGGGTCGCCGATGGCCTCCACCTGCACCACGCGGTCCACGTTGCCGCCCTCGATCATCCAGGGGTAGACGGGGAAGGGCTCCAGGTTGTCGGTGATCACCGTGACCCAGTCCGCGTAGAGGCTGTCCGCCAGCGCGAAGCCCAGCGGGCCGCAGGCGCTGCGGCCGCGATCCCCGGTGGCGTTGCCGTGGGGATCCGCCGTGGGCGCCGAGATGAAGGCCGCGTCCACGTGCAGGTCGCCGTCCTGGATGGCCCGGTAGCGGCCGCCGTGGCTGCGCAGGATGGCGGTCTTCGAGAAGCCGCCCAGGCTGCAGAGCTTGCCCACAGGACCGTTCATGGAACCTTCGATGTGGCTGACCACGCCGCTGCGGATGTGCTCGCAGAGCGGCTCGTGACAGGGGAAGAGGGCGCTGGGCGCCACGACCATGTCCCGCAGACCCATCCGGGCGATGATCTCCATGACCTGGTTGAGGATGAAATCCCCGTTGCGCAGGTGATGATGGAAGGACACCACCGAACCGTTGCGCAGGCCGGCCGCGGCCACCGCCGCTTCCAGGTTGGGCAGCAACTTGTCGCGGTAGTCCGCGCCGTGCCGGATGGGCGGCCCGGCTTTGCGACCCGTGGGCGGGGTCTGTCCGCAGCCCGCGAAGGCCTTGACGGGTCGGCCGTTGACTTCCGTGGGGACCATGCGACCCACGGCATTCCGGATGTATTCCATGACGATCTCCAAGCTGAAAACTGGTGGACCAATATAGCAGGCCCTGCGATCCGGAACCGGCTCAATTGGCCCAGGTTGGGGGCCTGCACACGTCCTGACCACGGCCAAATACAGCCAAGTGCTTGATCATCATTCATAAAGATCTGGCCCGAACCTTGCCCCATTCCTCCTGTATCATTGGGAGGATTCCGCATGTCGCGTCTGTTCACTGGGTGTTGCCGAAGCGTTCCGTGCCTGCTGCTTGCCCTGCTGCTGCTGGCGGCGACCGTTACCCCGGCCCTGGCCCTGGAAGCCAACCAAATCCGCGTCCTGCGCAGCGATGGCACACCCGTGACGGCCGCCGACGGTGTGAGCGCAGCAGGCTACCTGGGTGCCAGCCACCGTTGCAGCGGGACCTTCCTGGGCGAGGGCATTTTCGAGTTCCCAGCCGCCACGCCCATCGACAACGCCCGAATCACGCGGCACTACCTGAGCTCGCCGGGCTTCCCCCTGGCCACTGAGATCGCGCTGGTGGAGTTCCGCGTGGAGGTGCGGGCCAGCGGGGCGCAGGGCGGCGCGCCGGTCTCGGTCAACCACGGACTCTCGCTCTATCAGGCGAGCAGCCACAAGGCCTACTTCCCCGCGCCGACGGCGCCGGGCGTGTATCACATCGACGTGGTCCCCGGCCAGAGCGTGCGCGCCAGCGTCACCAAGGACTACCTGAGCGCCTTCAC
>JBAYTZ010000017.1 GCA_041675285.1 Candidatus Delongbacteria bacterium | reverse complement strand
GGAAGGAGCCGCTGCCGCCAGCGGAAGCCCGCCGGGAGGCGGGCTGACTCTGGCGAGTGAGAAAAAGCGCCTCTTTGGCTCCACCTTTCTGGCGCCAGCAGAAAGGTGGAAAACAAGGCGCCCGGCAGTTGTCGCGCTGGTGAGCAGATGGGTGGCAAGCCCCATCCCACCGCTCCCCGGCGTTGCCGGGTCGCGCCTTCCCCATACCCACGCGTGCGTGGGCCCGGGGCAGCGAGGGAAGGGAAGTGGCTTCGCCTCACACATGCCGTGGGATCCACCGGTCAAGCCGGTGGATGACGGAAACCGTAGCCGGGGGATGACGAAACCCGAGAGATTCGGTTTGTGCCCAATCCCGGGCACAAAAAAAGGCCCGCGCTGTCGCGCAGGCCTTGGCAGGTCCACAAATAACGAGGGCGCGGCTGCTAGCCCAACAGCAGCTTGGCGATGGTCATCAGCTGCATGTTCGTCGTGCCCTCGTAGATCGTGCCGATCTTGGCGTCGCGGTAGAACTTCTCCACCGGATACTCCTTGACGAAGCCGTAGCCACCCAGCAGATCCACGCAGAGGCTGGTGACCCGCTGGGCCATCTGGCTGCTGATCAGCTTGGCCACCGCGGCCTCGCGCACGAAGGGCTTGCCCGTCTCCCGCAGCCGTGCCGCGTTGTAGACGCAAAGGCGCGCCGCCTCCAGCTCCGCCGCCGCTTGGGCGAACTGGAACTGCACGCCCTGGAAGGCGGCCAGCGGCTTGTTGAACTGCTTGCGCTCGTTCAAGTAGTTCTTGGTGTAATCCAGGCAACCCTGGGCGAGGCCCACCATCTGGGCGCCGATGCCGATCCGGCCCTCGTTCAGGGTCTCGATGGCCACCTTGTAGCCCACGCCCGGCTTGCCCAGCACGTTGGCCTTGGGCACGCGGCAGTCCTTCAGCACCAATTCGCAGGTGGAGGAGGCACGGATGCCCAGCTTGTCTTCCTTCTTGCCCACTGAGAAGCCCGCGAAGCCGCGCTCCACCAGGAAGGCCGTGATGCCCTTGTGGCCGGCGGCGGGGTTGATGTTGGCGAAAACCAGGAAGAGGTCCGCCTCGCCGGCGTTGGTGATCCAGAGCTTCTGGCCGTTCAGCACGAAGTGGTCGTCCTGCTCCTCGGCGCGGCAGCCCAGGCCGAAGGCGTCGCTGCCCGAGCCCGCCTCGGAGAGGGCGTAGGCACCCAGCCACTTCTCCGCCAGCAGCGGCAGATAGCGCGACTTGACGTCCTCGCTGCCCCAGCGGAGCAGGGCGTTGATCACCAGCGTGTTCTGCACGTCCACCACCACGGCCACGGCGGCGTCCACCGTGGACATGGCTTCGATGGCCAGGCAACTCATGAAGAAGCTGCCTTCGGAGCCGCCCCACTTGTCGGGGATCTCGATGCCCATCAACCCCATTTCCCACAGGCTTTTCAGCAGCTTGGGGTCCATCTTGCCGTCGTGGTCCATCTGCTCGCGCAGCGGCAGCACTTTCTCGCGGGCGAAGTCGCGCACCGTCTCGTAGAAGAACTGCTCCTCCTCGCGGAGCTGGGTCAGGGCCGGATTCTCGGACATGGATTCTCCCGGGCTGCTGGGGTGTGCGGTGTGTGGGTCGTGAACCACCCGCGGACCCGTTCCCGGCGCCGGATCCCACCCGATTCGCGGGAATCGGCCGGGAGCGGGGACGAGAACGGGTCCGGGGCGGAGGGTCGGCTACTTGTATTCGACGGAGGTCGCGAAGAAGGTGATGTCCTTGACCTTCTTGGCCTGCTTGGCGGCCTTGTCCGTGTTCACCGGCGCCTTGCACTGGCCGGCTTCCTTCTCGGCCTTGGCGGCCTTGGCCGTCTCGCCGCCGGCGGCCTCGTCGGCGCAGTAGTCCATGTACTCGGCCACGGCGAAGCCCTTCATGGTGCAGGTCTTGCCGGCGGCGTTGGTGTCGAACTTGAAGGCGTCGTCCTTGGCGCGCACCAGGGCGAACAGGTCGCCGTCTTTGTAGTCGCCCATGGCCACCCACATCTTGCACCCGCTCTTGCAGGCGCCGACGATGGTGCCCTTCAGCACGATTTCCTTCTTCTCCAGCTTGTCGACGTTCTTGGCCAGCTCGTCCAGCGTGTAGGCCTGGGGCTTGGCGGCCAGGGCCAGCGAGCTGGTGAGCAGCAGGGTCAGGACCAGGGAGACGGTCCGGCGCAGATTCAACATGAGCAACTCCTGTGGTTTGGGTGTCGGGTTCACCAGCGGACGCGTTTGCGGATCCGCCAGTACATGACGATGCCGGTGATGGACAGCGTGCCCAGGCAGAGCGCCAGCACGTCGTAGAACAGCCGGCCCGGAAGGCCGCCGAAAAATTCGCCATTATGCAGGTCGATCACCACCCACATGATGGGCACCGAGTGGGCCTCCTCGGGGAAGAGATCCCCCAGGCCCTGGGCCTTGCGCGTGCGATCCAGCCGCTCCTGATAGGAGGCGGGCAGGATCGAGGTGGTGATGCGGCCATTTTCAAGGAAGTCGAAGTCGTGGTGATGATTGTAGAGGATGCCGGTCAGGGCGATGACGAGCAGCACGCAGGAACTGATCAAGCTCACCAGCTTGAAGTATCCGAAGCTGAACAAGTGGATTTTTCGCCAGACCTTCATCCGCCGCCCCATCCTTGAATTGCCCGCTCAATGAAGCAATCGACCCCTGCACTTGCCACTGGCAAGCAATTCGGCCCCGGCTGGCCAGGCGCTGCGCTGCGCTGGACCAAGCCGGGCATAGACGACGGGAGCCCTGCATGAATTCCCTCTCCCTGCGCGCCTTGGCGGGCGTCGCTGCGCTGACCCTGCTGCTGGGTCGCGCCGGATCCGTGCACGCCGCGCCGGCGGATGAGTCCGGCCCGGCCACCTGGTACCGCTATCCGGCCCTCTCGCCGGACGGCCAGTGGATCGCCTTCAGCGCCCTGGGCGACTTGTGGCTGGTGCCCGCCTTGGGCGGCACGGCCCGGCCGCTCACTCGGGACGTGAATCTGGAGACCAAGCCGGTCTGGTCGCCGGACGGCCAGTGGCTCGCCTTCGCCTCCGACCGCCACGGCAACTTCGACCTATTCGTGATGCCCGCCCAGGGCGGCGCGGAGCGGCGGCTGACCACCCACTCCGCCGGCGACTATCCCTGGGCCTTCAGCGAAGACGGCGCGCGGCTGATTTACTCCAGCGGTCGGATGGGCCTGCCCGCCAGCCGCCTCTATCCCGCCGGCTGGCCGGGCGAGGTCTACAGCGTGGAACTGGCCACGGGCGCCACGCGCAGCGAGACCCTGCTGGCCGCCGAGGAGATCTCCGTGGGCCCCCAGGGCTGGCTCTACGAGCGCGTGATCTCCGTCGAGGATGAGTTCCGCAAGCACCACGTCAGCTCGGCGGCGCGCGAACTCTGGCTGCGCCGGCCCGACGGCAGCCACGAGCAGGTCACGAACTGGGCCGGCGAGGATCGCGAACCCGTCTGGCGGCCCGGTGGCGGCTTCTGGTTCATCAGCGAGCGCGACAGCTGCCTCAACGTCTTTGCCGGCGAGCCCGGTGGCGCCGTGCGCCAGCTCACCCACCACAAGACCGAACCCGTCCGCGGCTTGAGCGCCTCCCGCGACGGCCTGCTCTGCTACAGCCAGGCCGGCGCGCTCTGGACCCTGCGTGAGGGCGGCAAGCCCCGGCGCTTGGCCGTGGAGCTGCGCGCGGATCGCCGCGCGGCCCATCCCGCCACCCTGCCTCTGGCCGGGGAGGCCAGCGAGGCGCTGCTCTCGCCCGACGGCCGCGAGCTGGCCTTCATCGCCCACGGCGAGGTCTTCGTCTGCTCGGTGGAGCATGGCACCACGCGCCGGCTGACGGACACGCCCGAGCAGGAACGCAACCTGGCCTTCGCGCCGGACGGCCGCAGCCTGGCCTACGCCGGCGAGCGCGCCAACTGCTGGCGCCTCTACCGCGCCACCCTGCCCCGCAAGCAGGATCTGCACTTCTTCAACGCCGCCCAGGTGGTGGAGGAGACGCTGGTGGACGGGCCGGACGACTGCTTCCAGCCGCGCTTCTCGCCGGACGGCACGGAGCTGGCCTTCCTGGCCAAGCGCACCGAGCTGCGCGTGCTGAACCTGAAGACCAAACAGACGCGCGTGGTCCTGCCCGAGCGCCTCAACTACAGCTACGCCGATGGGGACCAGGCCTACGAGTGGTCGCCGGACGGCCAGTGGTTCACCTTCCACTTCCCCGACAAGGGCCGCTGGTCCAGCGAGCTGGGCGTCGTGCCGGCGGCGGGCGGGCCGTGGCACAACCTGAGCCAGAGCGGCTTCGAGGACTACAATCCGCGCTGGACGGCCAACGGCAAAGGCATCCTCTACCAGACCGACCGCCAGGGCATGAAAAGCCAGGGCGGCTGGGGCGGACAGGAGGACGTCTACCTGTTGGCGCCGTCCCGGGAGGGCCTGGAGTGGTTCCGCCTGAGCGAGGAGGAACTGGCCGCGCGCCAGGAGGCGGACAGTCTGGCCGAGGTGGAAAAGGAGGAGGCTCCCCAGGGCAAGAAGGGGCGCAAGGCCAAGCCCGAGCCGGAGGAGGCGGAGGAGGATTCCGTCCACGTGACGGTGGAGCTGCCCGACGCCGACCGGCGCATCCTGCGGCTGACCACGGCCTCCGCCGTGCTGGCCGACTACCTGCTTTCCAAGGACTGCGAGACCCTCTACACGCTGGCCGCCTACACCAAGGGCTTCGACCTCTACGAGACCAAGCTGCGCAAGCACGAGACGCGCCTGCTGGGGGCGCTGGAGCTGGATCACGGCGCCTTCGTGGGCGCCACGGACGAGGCCCTCTTCCTGCTGGCGGCCGGTGGTCGGCTGCTCAAGTTCGACCTGGCCGAGGAGGCCCCGGAGGACGTGGCCTGCGAGCCCGAGATGACCCTGCGCCAGGACCGGGAGTGGGAGTACCAATTCGACCACATCTGGCGCCAGGTGCGGGAGAAGTTCTACAGCCCGGGCCTGCACGGCGTGGACTGGAACGGGCTGCGCGCGACCTACCGCCGCTACCTGCCGGCCATCGACCACCCGCGCGACTTCGCCGAGTGCATGTCCGAGCTGCTGGGCGAGTTGAACGCCTCGCACACCGGCTGCTTCGTCTCCTGGCGTCCGGAGGACGGCGACGCCACGGCGGACCTGGGCCTGCTCTTCGATCCCGCCTGGACGGGGACGGGCTGGCGCGTGGCCGAGGTGCTGCCCCTGGGGCCCTGCGACCGCAGCGACAGCCGCGTGCGCGCGGGACACACGCTGCTGGCCGTGAACGGCCGGCCGCTGGACGCCACGGAGGAGTCCTGGCTGGCCCTCAACCGGCGCGCCGGACAGCAGGTGCTGCTCAGCCTGCGCGACGAAAAGGGCGTGGCCTACGAGCAGACCGTCACGGCCGTGGCGAGCGGAGCGCGTCAGCGCCTGTTGTACGAACGCTGGGTCCGGCGCAACGCCGACGAGGTGGAACGGCTCTCCCAGGGTCGGCTGGGCTACGTGCACGTGGAGAGCATGGACGGCGGCAGCTACCGGCGCCTGGTGCACGAGGCCCTGGGCCGGCTGGCCGACCGCGAGGCCCTGGTGGTGGACAGCCGCCACAACGGCGGCGGCAACCTCACCAACCAGCTGATCACCTTCCTGGGCGGGCGGCGGATCTTCCGCAACGTGGTCCGGCCGGACCAGCACGTGATCGGCGAGGATCCCTGGCAGCACTGGCTGCGGCCCTCCATCGTGCTGATGAACGAGGCCAACTACAGCGACGCCCACTGCTTCCCCTTCGCCTACAAGGACAGCCAGCTGGGCCAGCTGGTGGGCATGCCCGTGGCGGGCACGGGCACCTCCGTCTGGTGGGAGGGCCTGATGGGCGGCCGGCTGGTCTTCGGCATTCCCGAAGTGGGCCTGATGGATGAGCAGGGCACCTTCCTGGAGAACCACCAGCTGGAGCCGGACATCCGCGTGGACAACACGCCCGGCACGGTGAGCACGGGGCAGGACTTGCAGCTCCAGGCGGCCGTGGCCGCGCTGCTGCGCGAACTGGGACCGACGAAGCAGCCATGAGCCTGGATTTGGACCAGCTGCTGCGCGAGTGTCTGGTGCGCCGTTCCCGGGGATCCGGGCCGGGCGGCCAGCACCGCAACGTGACCGAGAGCCGCGTGGATCTGCTGCACCTGCCCAGCGGGCTGCGCGTGGTCTGCGACGAGACCCGCAGCCAGCATCAGAACCTGCAGCTGGCGCTGTTGCGGCTTTCTCTCAAGCTGGAGGCGGCGGCCCGGGTGGTGACGCCGCGGGTAACCCGCGTCAAGCGCCTGCGCCGGGTGCAGGAGCGGATTCTGGGGGAGAAGCGGCGTCTGGGCGACCTGAAACGCCAGCGCCGGCCGCCGGACAAGGGAGGCGAGGATGTCTGAGCATTTGGATCCGCTGGAGGCCAACCTTCCCCCAGCTCCGCCCCGTCCGCCGCTGCGCTTCGCGCTGGTTGGCCTGGCCGTGTTTCTGACGGGGACCGCGCTCTCCTACTTCCTGTTCACTGTGACCCTGGTGCTGGCGGCGCCCAGCCGCAACACGGCGCTGGGCATCCTGGGGGTCTTTCTGATGGTGGCGGGCTCGGGCATCAGCAGCACGCTGGCCCTGGTCTTGTATCACCGGCTCGGCACGCGCTGGCAAGAGCGCCAGCTGCAGGCCAGCCAGGGCGGAGTCTTCGGCGGCGACGCACGCTCAACCGACCCCGGGCGGGACTAGTCGCGCTGGCGCTCCAGGGCGGCCACCCGGCGCTCGAGATCCGTCACCCGCGCCTCCAGCTCTGGCTTGGCGGTCGGGCCCGCCAGGCGCTGCTTGAGATGTTTCACCACGTCCAGCGCTTCGAACAGCAGGATGACCACCACCACCGCTGCGACGACGGAAACGATACCCCACATGGGATCCTCCCTGCCCCGGGTCCAGCCTGTCGAAGGGTTGGACAATCGGGTACGGTTGAATGTCGAGTGCCGACCGGTTGTTCGGCTGACTTGCCGGGACTTCGAGTCAATGCTGATTCAATGCCGGAATGCCGGGAACCTGATTCTCGCGCTCTCCGTTTGGCCGCGGCGCCCCCGGAACCTCCCTTCTAGGGGCGGGCGGGGGGCAAGAGGGAGGGCGCGCCTGTTCAAAATTCAGAACCTCCCCTCACGCCTCCGGCAGCGCCAACTTCTTTCCATCGACGTCCACCCGCACAAAACTCACGGTCGTGGAGAAGATGGCCTCCCCGATGGCCGCGCCGCCGCTCTGTCCGTGGGGCGCCGCGCCCTCGCTGCCCGCCCGGCTCACGTCCACCTGGTAGTCCACCGACGTGGTGCCGCGCCGCACGCGGTGGATGTCCAGCTTGAGCAGGCTGCCTGCCCGCACGTTGTGGCGGAACTCCACCCGATTCATGGCCACTGTGACGAAGCGGCAGCCCGGGTAGTCCAGACTGGCGGCGATCCAGGCGGTCTCGTCCACCCACATCAGCAGGTAGCCGCCGAACAGGAAGCCATACTGGTTGAGGTGCTCGGGTCGAACGAGGACGTGGTGTTCCATTAGCTCTCCCTCGACCCGCCGGGTCGGACCAGTACATGATGCTCCATTGTCTCTCCCTCGGCAATTCCTGTGGCTGGCCGGGCGCTATTTGAACACCCAGCGGTTCTGCTGTCGCAGCAGCTGGCGATTTCGCAACACGCGATTCAGGCTCTGGTTCAGCGCCGTCCGACAGACGATGCCGAGCAGGCGGCCCTCGTCGTCCAGGACGGGCAGATAGTCGAAACCCACCTGGTCGAAAGCCTCCTTCAGATCCCCCAGCGAGGTGGCGGGCGTGATCCGCGGGGTGGGCTCCGCCACCTCCCGTGTGCGGATGATCGAGAGCGCGCGCTCCTGGCCGATGATGAAGCGCAGGTCGGCGAAGTTCACCATGCCCACCACCCGGCCCTGCTCGTCCACGGCCACCAGATCCTTCAGGTCGTGCTCCGTGAAGGCCGGCAGGATCTCCTCCAGCGAGTGGGCCGCCGGCACCTGGGGCCGCCGCGGGTCCAGCAGCTCGTCCGTCCGGCGCTCGTTGAGTTCCTGGGCCGGATCGTTCTCTTCCAGCAGATTGGCCTTGCGCAGTTTGTAGAGGTAGAGCGAGCGATCGCCCACCAGCAGCTGGATCACCAGCGTGCTGGCGGCGACGCTGATCATCAGCGGCAGGGTCATGTCGTAATTGTTGGTCATCTCGATCAGCAGCAAGAGAGCCGTCAGCGGGATGCCGTTGATGCCGGCCAGCACCGTGCCCATGCCCGCCAGGATGAAGATCACCGGACTGCTGCTGATCTGCAGCTGGACCATGACCAGACCCAGCGCGCCGCCCAGCATGGCGCCCATGAACAGGCTGGGGGCGATGATGCCGCCGAAGCCACCCAGTTCGATGTTGAGTGCGGTGAGCAGGACTTTCAGGGCCAGCAGGCCCAGCGCCAGCAGGAGGGGAATCTCGCCGGCCAGCAGTTGGTTGATGCCGTGATACCCAACGCCCAGCACCTGGGGCAGGCGCATGGCCACCAGCCCCAGCACCAGCCCGGAGAGGGGCGGGAAGATCCAGCGCGGCCAGGAGCGCAGGCGGCCCCAGACCAGCTTGGCCAGCAGGCCCGACCAGCGGCTGAACCCCACGGAGACCAGTCCGCCCGCCACGCCCAGCAGCAGGAACCAGGGCAGTCCGGCCGCGCCGGGCACCTGGAAGGCCGGGATCAGGAAAACCTGGTGCTGGCCCGTCAGGGTGTGGCTGACCACGTTGGCCACCACCGAGGCCATGATCAGCACGCCGAAGGTCACGTCCTTCAGGTCGTTGAGCAGGATGATCTCCAGCGTGAAGAAGACCCCGCCCAGTGGCGCGTTGAACATGGCGCTGATGGCCGCGCCTGCGCCGGCGGCGACCATCACTTTCATCCGGGCCGGTGAGACGTGGAAGAACTGTCCCATCCACGAGGCCACGCCCGCGCCGAACTGGACGGCCGGGCCTTCCGGCCCCACGCTGCCGCCCGTGCCGATGTTGAGCGCCGGTGCGAAGAAGTGGAACAGCGTCGTGCGGGGCTCGATCAGGCCGTCGCGCTGCTTGAGCGACTTCATCACCTCCACCACGCCCTTGCGCGCGGCGACTTCGGGGAAAAAGTGCGCCAGCAGGGCCTGCAACACACCGCCCAGCACAGGCACCAGCAGCAGCACGCCCCAGGGCAGGGCGGCGAACCCGCTCTCGCTGGTGTGGAAGAAGAGGTACTGGAAGCCCCACATCAGCCGGTGGAAGAAGGCGCCCAGCAGGCCCGCCCCCAGGCCGATGATCACGCTGTAGAACAGGGTCAGGCCGTACTCGGAGTGCTCCTGGGTGCGCAGCCAGGACCGGAGCCGGGTGAGTCGGGGCAGAAGTCGGTGTCGCAGATCCATGCCGGAATGTAGGATAGGCGTGCGAGCGCCCCGGCAGGACTCCGGCGGCGGGGCGGGCGTTTTCACGGCTGGGTCGAATTGGTAGTTTCGAAGCGTCGGGGTGAGCCGGGAGCGAATCAAGCGGGAGAGGTCGTGGGGCGCAGTCGAGTCAAGGGCAGCCTGAAACGCGCCGTGTACGACCACCCCGGCGAGATCCTCACGGACAGCGGCGAGATGCGGCAGCGCCGGGGCCGCTGGGCCGAGTCCTTCGGCGAGGCGGCGCCCCTGCACCTGGAGGTGGGCATGGGTCGCGGCCGCTTCCTGGCGGAGTTGGCGGCTCGGGACGAGCCCGTCAGTTATGTGGGCGTGGAGATCAAGCCCGACCGCTGTGTGACGGCGCTGGAGAAGATTCGCCGCCGGGCCCGCCGGCCCTTCGTCGTGCTCAACGCGGCCGTGGAGATCCTGCCCCAGCTCTTCCTGCCGGGCGAGGTGCAGCGGATCTACCTCAATTTCCCCGATCCCTGGCCGGCGTACATGTACCGCGGCCGGCGCCTGTTCAACACGGCCTTCCTGCGGCTCTACCAGGGTTTGCTGCCCGTGGGCGGTGAGCTCTGGTTCCGCAGCGATCAGGCCGCCTGTTATGAGGAGTTGCTGGCCAGCCTGCCGCCGCGCCTGCGGGTGGAGGAGCACGGCTGCGACTACCACGCCGGCGGCCACGAGTTCACCATCTTTCAGACCGAGTACGAGCGCCGCTACCGGGCCGCGGGCGCCACCATCCATCACGCGCGGCTGGTCAAGACCGGGTCGGGGATTCTGGAAATCCGCGCCGGTTGCTGAAAGGAGATCCCATGCACGCAGAGTTCCGGGCCCGCTTCTTCGAGGCCATGGGCGACGGCGTCGCCCTGCTGGCCGCTCCCGGGGAGGTCCTGCGCAACCACGACACGGAGTACCGCTACCGGCCGGAGAGCGCCTTCTGGCAGCTGACGGGCCTGGACGAGCCCGACGCCGTGGCCGTGCTCTGGAAGCGCGGTCGCGAGCGGCGCTTCCTGCTCTTCGTGCGCCCGCGGGATCCCCAGTTGGAGATGTGGAGCGGCCGGCGGCTGGGGCCGGAGGGTGCCCGGCGGGAACTGGGCGCCCAGGAGGCCCATCCCCTGGCCGAGTTTCCCACCCGCCTGGACGACCTGCTCAAGGGCCACACCCGCCTCTTCCTGCCGCTGGACGGCGGCGCATTGCAGGTCCAGGTGCTGGGCGCGCTGAACCGCCTGGTGCGGCGTCGCAAGCAGCCGGGCGCGCTGCCCGAGGAAGTGCGCGACGTGAAGCGCGTGCTGGCCGAGCTGCGCCTGCGCAAGACCCCGCCGGAGCTGGCGCGGATGGAGCACGCCTCGCGGATCACGGGCGAGGCCTTCCGCGAGGTCTTCCGCCACACCCGCCCGGGCGTGGCCGAGTACCAACTGCGGGCCGTGTTCCCCTACATTTACGGCGTGCTGGGCGGCGACTGGGCCTTCGAGACCATCGTGGCCGCGGGCGCCAACGCCTGCACGCTGCACTACGTCAGTTGCCGCGACACCTTGCAGGACGGCCAGCTCGTGCTCTTCGACGCGGGCGCGGAGCTGGACTACTACGCGGCCGACGTCACCCGCACCATTCCGGTCAACGGCCGCTTCAGCAAGGACCAGGAGCTGCTCTACCGCCTCGTGCTCAAGGCCCATCAGGCCGCCGTGGCCGCCGCCGCCCCGGGCGTGCCCGTGGACGACGTGCACGCCGCCGCCGTGCGCGAGACCACCGAGGGCCTGCTGCAGCTGGGCCTGCTCAAGGGCCGGCTGGAGACGAATCTCAAGAAGCAGGCGCACAAGCGCTGGTTCCCCCACGGCACCTCGCACTGGCTGGGCCTGGACGTGCACGACGCCGGCGACTACGCCCTGGACCACGGGCCGCGCCTGCTGGAGGAGGGCATGGTGATCACGGTGGAGCCGGGTCTCTACCTGCCCGCCGACGACAAAAAGGTGCCCGAGCGCTTCCGCGGGATCGGGATCCGCATCGAGGATGACGTGCTGATCACGGCTGGCGGCCGCCGGGTGCTGACCGAGGGCATTCCCCGCGACCCGCGCGAGATCGAGGCCGCCATGCAGTCCCGGCCCAAGTACCTGAAGGCCCTGCCCGGGTTGAAGTAGGGGCGGCGGGCCGTTCACCAGTCGCCGGAGTCCGGCCGCGAGGGAGGAACATGCGCTTCGTGCTGACCGGCGCCACGGGCTTTCTGGGCAGCGCCCTGCTGGAGAGACTGCTGCGGGAGGGCGAGTCCGTCCTGGCCCTGGGGCGCGACCCGGAGCGGCTGCGGCGCGCGCTGCCCGCCGGCGTGGCGGTGGCGGCCTTCGACCTGGAGGCTCCCCAGGCCCCGGCGGGCCTGCTGCCCGGCGACGTGCTGATCCACTGCGCGGCCCTGCTGGGCAACGCCGAGGCCGACCGCGAAACCTACCTGCGCTGCAACACCGAATCCGTCCTGGTGCTGGCCCGGGCCGCCCGGGAGGCGGGCGCCGCGCTGTTCCAGTTCATCAGCTCCGTCTCCGCCTGTGGGCCCACGGGCTCGGCCGGACAGCCGCTGCGCGCGGAGAGCCCCTTCCGGCCGGCCTCCGTCTACGGCGAGAGCAAGGCCCGGGCCGAGGGGCAGCTGGCCACCCTGACCGGCCTGCGCGTGCAGGTGCTGCGCCCGCCCGTGATCTACGGCCCGGGGGCCAATCGCCACAGCTCGGCCTCCAAGGTCTTCCGCCTGCTGCAGGGACCGCTGTTCTTCCGCCGGGGGGGCGGGCACCACTTTTTCAACGTGATGGCCCGGGAGAACCTGGTGGATGCCCAGCTCTTCCTGGCCCGGCGCGCGCTGGCCGGCGCGCCTCCTCCTCCTGCCATCCAGCCGAGCGGACCCCCTGTGGCCGACACCTGGATGCTGCGCGACGATCCCTGCCCCAGCATGCGCCAACTGCAGGAGTGGATCGTGGAGGTCTATGGCCGGCGGCCGCTGATCCTGCCCTTGCCCTGGTGCCTGCTGGCCGGTCTGGGCATCGTGGGGGACGGACTGCGCACCCGGGGCCGGGCCTTTCCCTTCAGCCGGGAGATCGCCCGGGGCTTCGGCACCAGCGGGTATTACTCCGACATCAGTCCGCTGCGCGCCGCCGGCTGGACTCCCCCGCTGGAGGCCCGGGCGGCCATCCAGCGCACGGCCCGGGCCTATCTGGCGGCCCATGCGGCGACCTCCGCGCAATAAACCCGCCCGCGATCCGTTCCAGGACAGGTGATGACCGACGCCGAACTCATCCAAGCCTGGCGCGACGGAGGCACCTGGGCCATGACCCGGCTGGTGGAGCGCTGGCGCGGCCCCTTGTACGGGTATCTGCTGAAGTACACGGGTCGACCGGCGGACGCCGAGGACTTGTTCCAGGACACCTGGGTGCGGGTGCTGGGCGCCCTGCCGCGCTACGAAGAGCGCCAGCAGTTCAAGGCCCTGCTGTTCACGGTGGCCTCGCGGCTGGCCATCGACCACGCCCGCCTGCGCGGCCGCCAGCGCTCCCGGCACGTGGAGGAACAGGACGACGAGCCGCTGCTGGAGACCCTGCCCGCCGGTCTGGACAGCTGCCCGGAATGGCGCCTGGCGGAGCGCCAGCGGGGCGAGACCCTGCGCCGGGCCATCGACGCGCTGCCCGATGTCCAGCGTCAGGTGGTGCTGCTGCGGTTGGAGGCGGAACTGAGTTTCCAGGAGATTGCCGCAGCCCAGGACGCGCCCCTGGGCACGGTGCTGCCGCGCATGCACCGCGCAGTGAAGAGCATCCGGCGTTACTTCAAGGAGCGTGGCCATGAGTTGCCCTGAACCGCTTGCCCGCGAGATCCTGCAGGACGTCGTGGAGCGGGACTTCGCCGAACTGGACGCGGCCTGGGAGCGCCTGCCCGAGTCCAGCCTGCCCGCGGGGCTGACGGAACGCACGCTGGCCCGCCTACGTGCTGAGGGACTATTGGAGGCGCGCGTGGTGCGCGTGGACTGGCGCCGGCGCTTGGCCGGTCTGTCCGGGGTGGCCGCCGCCCTGCTGTTGGTGGCCGCTCTACACCTCTGGCCGGGCGGCGGGTCCGGCCCATTGGTGGCGGGCAGCCCCGCGCCCATCCAGGACTGGGCCGCCGGGCTGGAGCTGCCGGAACTCTTCGAGAGTCCGCGGCACGAGTTGCAGGTGCGCCTGGAGCGGGTGAGCCAGTTGCTGCCCGCGGCAGAAGAATCGGAGGTGGTCGACGGGGCCGATGAGCTGCGCACCCGCCTGGACCGCCTCTCAGAGGAACTGGAGGCCTTCTGATGATCACGCGACATTCATCTTTCGGCGCGCGGTTGCGCGGCCTGTTGCCCCTGCTGGTGGCCCTGCTGCTGGCGTTGCCCGTCCCGGCCGCGGCCCAACGGGCCCGGCCCCGGGAGCGGCAGGAGGCCCGCCAGGCCACCCGGGACGTGTTTCAAGAGCAGCGGGACGAGATCGTCCAGTTCGTCCGCCAGCACTTTCCCGAGAAGGCCCGGCTGCTGGAGGATCTGCGCAAGCGGAACCCGGCGGAATTCCAGCGACGGCGCCAGAAACTGGCCGAGGAAGTGCGGCGGCTGATGGAACTCGAGCGCGAGAATCCCGGGCTCTTCAAGCTCCAAGTGGAGGAGATGCGCCTGCGGGACGAGCTCAACCGCCTGGCCCGGGACCTGCGCCGGCAGCGCGAAGGCAGCCGCGAGCGCCAGGAGTCGGCCAAACAGCTGCGGGACTCCCTGGAGCGTTCCTTCGATCTGCGGCAGAAGATCAAGCAGGGGGAGCTGGAGGACCTGCGGCAGCGGCTG
This sequence comes from Candidatus Delongbacteria bacterium, assembly GCA_041675285.1. Lineage (NCBI taxonomy): Bacteria > Candidatus Delongiibacteriota > Candidatus Delongbacteria bacterium. Next base: position 69,250 of record JBAYTZ010000017.1, on the reverse strand, counting down.
GGCGAGCTGGAATCCTCCCTCAAGCGGCGGACCGAGCGCCGGGCCCAGCTGATCGAGGAGCGCTTTCAGCAGTTGAGCGAGTCCGGCGAGGAAGACTGGTAACCCGCCCGCGTGGCAGATCCGCGTTTCGTTCACCACACTGGGGGCATGAGCAGGTGCCCCCTTCTTTTTTTGCACGGCATTCGCGGTTCCCGACTTGCCATCCAGTCGGAGCTGGGCCCGCGGATCATCTGGCAGTTGGCCGACGAAGAGAATCCCCTTGGACACCTGATGGCGCTGCACCACGATGGCGAAGCCCCGCCGCGTCCGGTGGATCCCGCCCGCCCCGTCTTTCCCCTGGATTTGGAGCCCGACGTGCACGGCCTCTTCGTGGAGTGGGCCCGGGCGCGCGGCGAGTTGCTCGCGCCGGTCTGGGACTGGCGCCTGCCGCCGTCCGCGGTGGTGGGGGACCTGGCCGCGGGACTGCCCACCGGCGAATTGGACGTGGTCGTGCACAGCATGGGCCTGCACATCCTGGCCGAGCTGGCAGCGCGCGGGTTGCTGCCGCTGGAACGCGTCCGCCGGCTGGCCCTGGTGGCGCCGGCCTTCGGCGGGGCGCTGGACATCCTGCACGTGCTGCTTTCGGGCTGTGATCGCGAATACGACGGGGCCGACGCCACCGGCCGCTCCTATGGATCGGTGGTCCGCGGGCTGCCCGCCCTGTATCACCTGTTGCCCGTGCCCGGCCACGGGCTGCTGCAGGACTCTGCCGGCCGGGAGCTGGACCCGCTGGAGCTGGAGCGCTGGCCGTTGGACGGCTGTGTTCCCGGTGGGCGACAACACGAGATTCTGGGCCGCTTGTTGGCGCGGGCGCGGCACGAGCGCGGCACGCTGCAGGACTTCGCGCGGACCCTCCCCGCCCTGGGCCTGCGGCTGCGCATCCTGGCGGGGTGCGGAGTGCCCACGCCCGCGCTCTGCCGCATGGACGGCCCGGGCATGAGCTGCGCCTCGTCCCACGTGGAGATGCGACGCGACGGGGACGGCCGACTGGCCCTGTCTGCCCAGCTGCCCCTGGGCTTCAGTCTGCCGCACCGCGTGTTCGGCGACGAGGGCGATCCGGTGGCCCACGGCGAAATCCTGCGTCGCCCCGAGGTGCTGGCCAGCCTGGCCGCCTTCCTCGATTCCTGAGCCCACTCCCAACAACTGACCTCGCGCAAGCGTCAGATCTCTGCTCTGCCCAGCCGGATTTCGGGCTTGCGGGTTAGATATCGGGATGATATCATCCAGCTATCAATTCAGGAGGACCCATGGTCAAAGACAAGATGATCGTCTCAACCAGCGGCTACGGCATGTTGGGCCTCAGCCTGCTGATCGCGCTGGGGGGAGTGGGCGTGGTGATCGGGGCCGCCAGGGCGGATGCTCCGCTGGGCGCCGTGGGCGGGTTCCTGCTCATCCTGGGCGGCGTGCTGCTGATGGCCGGACTCTTCATCGTCAACCCCAACGAGGCCCGCGTCCTGCAGCTCTTCGGCAACTACACGGGCACGGTGCACGAGCCCGGGCTGCGCTGGGCCAATCCCTTCTTCTCCAAGGCCAAGGTCTCCCTGCGCGTGCGCAACTTCGAGACCAACAAGATCAAGGTGAACGACAACCACGGCAATCCGGTGGAGATCGCCGCCGTGGTGGTCTGGCAGGTGGTGGACAGCGCCGAGGCGATTTTCGAGGTGGACGACTTCAACAACTACGTCCACGTGCAGAGCGAGTCCGCCGTGCGCAGCATGGCCACCAACTATCCTTACGACGCCCACGGCAGCTCGGAGATCAGCCTGTCGGGCAACACGGCGGAAGTGTCCACGCGCCTGCAGGACGAGATCCAGGAGCGGCTGGAAAAGGCGGGCGTGCGCGTGATCGAGGCGCGGATCAGCCACCTGGCCTACGCCCAGGAGATCGCCGCCGCCATGCTGCAGCGCCAGCAGGCCGCCGCGGTGGTGGCCGCCCGGCAGCAGATCGTGGAAGGCGCGGTGGGCATGGTGGACATGGCCCTGGCCAAGCTGGCGGAGCGCGGCATCGTGCGCCTGGATGAAGAGCGGAAGGCGGCCATGGTCAGCAACCTGCTGGTGGTGCTCTGCAGCGACCGCCACGCCCAACCGGTGATCAACACCGGGACCTTGTACAACTAGGCGGGTGGGTAGGGACACGATGCATCGTGTCCCTACGTGACACACGAGAGATGGGGGCCCCCATGGCCGAACGCAAGGCCTTCCTGCTCCGGTTGGACCCGGCGCTGCACGCCGCCCTGCAGCGCTGGGCCGACGACGAGTTGCGCTCCCTCAACGGTCAGCTCGAGTTCCTGTTGCGGCGCGAGCTCCAGCGCGCCGGCCGTCCGCTGCCCCCCGTTCCCGACAAGGAGGAGACATGAACAACCGCGCCGTCCGGATCCTGCTCGGCGGCTCCATCCTGCTGCTGGTGGCCGGCCTCTTCCTGTGGCGCACAACGGCCGCCAACCCGGACATCTCGACGCCCGTCCTGTTGCCCGTGATCCTGGCGGCAATCCTCGCGGGAGCCATGTTGCTGTGGAGTGTCAAGCACGACCGCCGCAAGCGGCTTCGCGACCGGCCCGAGACGCGCGCCCGGCGCCAGCTCGGCGCGCTGGTGGGCGGCTGCGTGGCCGTGGGCGCCCTGGTCTGGGATCGCTTGCATGCGCCGGGCCAGGCCCTGGCCGGTTCGGACGGCTCTCGAGGGTCCTGGCTGGTGTTGGGCGCGATTCTGCTGTTGGCCGCCGTCATGGTCATCGTCAAGCGTCTGCAACGGGACCGCGATCGCCAGGCCCGCTGAGTTGGGCTTGCTCCCGGCCCTCTTCCACGCCACCTTGCAGCGGCGCCCGCGGCGCCCCATCCTCATCCATGCCGCATCGGAGGTTTCCATGACCGCTTCCCGTTCCCTTGTGCTGCTGGCGCTGGCTCTGGCCTGCGCCGGCCCGTCCACGGCCAGCTACTTCATCGGGGACGAACCCCCGGACTTCACCTGCGACGACACCGCGGGCACTCCCTGGACGCTTTCCGAGCAGCGCGGCAAGGTGGTCCTGATCAACTTCGGCCAGACCGCCAGCCAGCCCTGCGACTCGTCCTTCGCCCACCTGCAGCCGGACTTCGTCGCGGCCTACGATCCGGCGGTCTTCAGCTTGGTCCACATCGACGCCGCCAACCAGTCCGCCCAGGAGCTGATCGACTACTGGAGCGCTTACGATCCCCAGTTCCCGATTCTCACCCAGTGCGGCGAGCTGCTCACTGAGTGGGGCGACGGCTTCGTGCCCCACACGGTCATCCTGGACCCGCTGGGCATCGTGCGCGGCAACTGGATCGGTTTCTATCCCGCCTTCTGGCCCCAAATGCACACGGTGATCGAGGCCGCCATCAACCCCACCGGCCTCTACGTGGCGGAGTTGGAACTGAGCCTGACTACGGGCGACGGTGACGAGATCCTCGAGCCCGGCGAGGCGGGCGAGTTGTTGGTCACGCTGGAAAACCTGGGCGGCCTGGCCGTGGGGGACGTGCAGGCCACCCTGCTGAGCGAAACGGAGTGGGCATCCGTCACCCAGTCCGCCAGCGCCTTTCCCGATTTCGCGCTGGGCGCCAGCCACGTGGGTGACACGGCCTTCAGCTTGAGCATCGACGCGGACGCCCCCGCCGCCCTGGACGCGCCCTTCCGCCTCCACCTGAGCACCAGCCTGGGCGAGGCCGAGCTGCGCTTCAACCTGGAGGTGGGACGGCGCACGCCCTACTGGACCCACGACGCGGAATCCGCCACGGACGAGTGGACGCACTCGCCCACTCCCACCTGGACCGACAACTGGCACCTGAGCACGGAGAGCTCCAGCAGCCCAACCCACGCCTGGAAGGCCGGCAGCCCCACCACGGGCAACTACAGCAACCACGCGGATTGCCGCCTGGTGAGCCCGGCGCTGGAGCTGCTGGACTGGAGCCGGCTGAACTTCCGGCACCGGATGGCCGCCGAGGTCTCCACGGCCTTCCCGGATTCGGCTTATGACGGCGGCATCGTGGAGATCAGCACGGACGACGGGGCCAATTGGGAGCAGCTCTTTCCCATGACGCCCTACAACAAGGCCTTCCGCGCGCTCTCCGGCGGCGGCAGCCCGGCCACGCACAACTTCGCCGGCCAGACTCCGTGTTACAGCGGCGTCTTCCCCTGGGAAGACGCGGTCTTCGACCTGGCCGCCTACAACGGCCAGACCGTGCGCCTGGCCTTCCATTTCGGCAGCGACAACGGCGGTTCGCTGGAAGGCTGGTACGTGGACGACCTGGAACTGGTCGCCCCCCAGGCGGACTCCGCTCTGCCCGGGCCCACCACGCGCCCGGCGGATCACGCCCTGCTCAGCGCTTGGCCCAATCCCTTCAATCCCAGCACGCGCGTCGAGCTGGAGTTGCCCCAGGCCGGTCCGGCCCGGCTGGAGCTCTACGACCTGCAGGGGCGCCGCGTGCGCAGCCTGCACAGCGGCCCGCTGGCCGCCGGACGACACGAGCTGCGCGTGGACGGCGCGGGCCTGGCCAGCGGCCTCTATGTGCTGCGGCTGGAGACGCCGCGGGAATCCCAACACCTGAAACTGCTGCTGCTGCGCTGAGCGCGGCTGAGCGGCGCCAACCCAGTACCCGGAATGGAAAGGTCCTCGCAAGAGGGCCTTTCCTTCAATGGAATTGACTTGGCATGTTGTGTGCGGGAGTGATGTGGACAAACACGGGAGGGGAGTCGTGAGAGGATCGATCGGTTGGGCCCTGGCCTTCGCCCTGCTGGCCTGGGCGGGACAAGCCGGCGCGCGCGCCAACTACACGGGCTATTCGGGTGCGCCGGGCCGCCAGACCTGCGCCAACTCCTGCCACGGCGGCAGCAGCGGCACGGTCAGCGTGACCGGCTTCCCCGCGCTGTACACGCCGGGCACGCCCTACACCATCACCGTGGCCCGGACCTCGGGCAGCAACCTGCGCAACTTCAACGGTTCCTGCCGGTTGGGCCAGGGCTCCAGCAATGCGGGCGTGCTCTCCGGCGGCCAGGGGACCTCCACCTACAACGTCAATGGCGAGACCAACGGCATCCATTGCAGCAGCGGCAACCTGGTCAGCTGCACCTTCACCTGGACCGCGCCGGCCCCGGGCGCCGGCACGGCCCGGCTCTACATCGGCGCCTACCAGGGCTCCAGCGAGAATGGCCAGACCACGGAACTGACCCTGGTCGCCGAGGAGGGCAGCGCCGGCGAACCCGCGCTGGCCATCTCCCAGGTGAGCGTCCTGAACGACGACGACGGCGACGGCCTGGCCGAGGCCGGCGAGAGCGCCGCGCTGCGCTTGACCGTGGAGAACAGCGGCACGAGCCGGGCCTCCGACATCACGGGCGTGTTGACGACGGATTCCCCCTGGGTCCAGTTCACCGAGACGGAGAGCGACTGGCCCAACATCTCCGCCGGCCAGAGCGCCGAGAACGAGACGGACTTCCTGCTCTTCGTGGATCCTGCCCTGCCCCAGGACACCGTCGTGCCCTTGAGCCTGCTGTTGAACACGGACCAGGGCCCCTTCACGCTGGAGGGCGAGCTGACCGTGCACTGGGAAGCGCCGGATCCCCTGGACCTGGGCGCCTCCGATGCCGTGGTGCTGGGCGACGACGACGGCGACGGCGTGCTGGAGCCGGGCGAGTCCTGCACCCTGAACGTCACGCTGATGAATTACGGCAGCCAGCCCCTGAGCGGCCTGAGCGCCCAGCTCGAGGCCGTGACGCCCTGGCTGGAGGTGCTGGTGGCCGGCGCCGACTTCCCGGACCTGCCTCCGTTGAACAGCGCCCAGGCCCTGACGGCCTTCAGCCTGCACCTGGCGGAGAACGCGCTGCCGCTTTACGACGAAGTCCTGGTGCTGCAGGTGAGCAGCGACCAGGGACCGGGCGCGGCCGTGTTCAGCGTGCCCGTGGGGGCGCGCCAGGAGATCTGGGCCACGGACCTGGAGAGCGGCGCGGACGGCTGGAACCACTCCGCCGCCGCCGGCTGGAACGACGACTGGCGCCTGACGGAGGCCGGCTTCGGCAGCCCCACCACGGCCTGGAAGTGCGGCGCGGCCGACGATGGCAGCTATCAGAACCACCAGGACGCCGGGCTGGTCACGCCGGCCGTGACCCTGCTGCCCTGGTCGCGGCTGGAATTCCAACACAGCATGTCCGCCGAGGTATCCGGCGTGTATCCCGACAGCGCCTACGACGGCGGCGTGGTGGAGATCAGCCTGGACGACGGCGCCAGCTGGGAGGCGATCACGCCGCTTTCCGATTATCCCGCCGCCTTCCGCTACCTGACAGGCAGCGGCAATCCGACCACACACCCCTTCCCGGGCGGCACGCCGTGTTACAGCGGCAGCATCGGCTGGGAACCCGTGAGCTTCGACCTGCAGGCCTACGGCGCCGTGCCCGTGCGCTTCCGCTTCCACTTCGGCTCCGACAATGGCACGGCCCTGGGCGGCTGGATCATCGACGACCTGCGGGTCTACGGCCTCTTCGAGGACACGGGCCTGGAAGCGCCGGCGGGGCGGCCCGCCGCGCTGAGCCTGCTGCCCGCGCAGCCCAATCCCTTCAACCCCGGCACGCGCCTGGCCTGGGAGATGGAGCGGGCGGGCAGCGCGCGGCTGGAGCTGTTCAACCTGCGCGGCCAGCGCGTGCGCCAGTTGGCGCAGGGCGAGTTCGGCGCCGGCCGGCACGAGTTGCAGCTGGACGGCGCGGGGCTGGCCACAGGCGCCTACTGGGTGCGCGTGGAGGCCCTGGGCGAGCAGTGCGTGCAGCGCGTGCTGCTGCTCAAGTGAGTGGTTCTGCAGCACATGAAAAGGGCGGCCCCGCGGGGCCGCCCTTTTTGCATCCATCCATCCGCTGACTATTTCACAAGCAGCAGTTTGCGCGTCTCGCTCTGACCGCCGGCCTGCAGCGTGTAGAAATAAAGCCCGGCGGGCAGTTGGCCGGCCTCGAAGCGCACGCGCTGCGGGCCGCGCGCCGTCAGGCCATCCACCAGCACGGCCACTTCCTGGCCCAACAGGTTGAACACGCTCAGGCGGGCCGGGCCCGTCTCCAGCAGCTCGAAGGCGATGTCGGTGGAGGGGTTGAAGGGATTGGGCACCGCGTCCTGCAGGCGGAAGGCCGTCGGCAGATTCGTGGCGCCCACCGTCTGGTCCTCCTCGATGCTGAAGTCCGCCCGGTAGAGCAGGCCGCCCGGGCCGCCCAGATCCACGGCGTAGACGTAGAGCCGGTTCAGGCCGGGCTGCAGCAGATCGCCCACGCCCAGGCCGAGGAAGGTGTAGTGGCCGTTGAAATTGCCGCCCATGGTGCCGGGAACGGGCTGGCCGTTCAGGTAGACGCCCACGTTGGGCCCGCTGCCCAGCACGTTGTCCACGGCGAAGTGGAAGTCCAACAGGGCCGCACCCACGGCCGGCGTGGCCACGAAGAACTCCTGGGAGTACAAGGCTGAGCCGCCTTCGCCGGCCCCGCCCGGGCCGGTGGAGATCCACTGGGAAATGCCATCGCCCAGGTTGGGGATCCAGGCCCCGTGGTTGCTGATGATCGAAGCGGGCGCGCCCAGGTCGGCGCCGCTGAAGTCAGCGGGCGTGAACGCGGCGGCGAAGGGGCCGTTGGCCGGGCCGACCAACAGCTGGATCTGTCCGTCCAGCCCGCCCAGCGGACCGTTGCCGCTGTGGAGCGATATCGATTCCAGGGCTCCGGCCGTCCCGCTCAGGGCGCTGATGGACAGGAGACCGGCCAGTCCGGCCGTTCGAAGATTCAACATGAGCCGCATGAGTTCCCCTTCCTGGATCTGGAATCCCGCAGGATCCTGAACGCTGCTGATGGCTTGATTGGGTTGACACCGGGACTGGAAGTGCAAGGCTTGGGCCAGTTGGGATGGGCTTGTCCGACACCATTGTTAAGCGGCGGACAGTCCGGCAGGGCCGGAACGGGCACAACGGATGTCCAGGATCGGGCGGGCAAACGGCAGACACCCAAGCAGACACGAAGCCCACGAAGGAGCACGAAGAGCGGGGAGGGCTGGAATGAAAGAAGGGAGGGGACAGAACCCCTCCCTTCAATTGTCTTCGTGCTCTTCGCGCAGCTTCGTGTCCAAACTTGAAACAGCCGCCTAAGCGGAGCGGATCTCGGCCAGGAAGCGCTCCAGTTCCTGCCGCATGAGCTGGGCCTGGCGCGAGAGCTCGCCGGCCGCGGAGTTGACCTCGGAGGAGACCTGCCCGGTGGTCAGGGCCGCGCTGCTCACGCCGGCGATGTTCACCGTGACTTCCCGTGCGCCCGAGGCGGCCTGTTGCACGTTGCCCGAGATCTCGCGCGTGGTGGCGTTCTGCTCTTCCACGGCGGCGGCGATGGTGGTGCTGTTCTCGCTGATTCGCGCGATGGTCTCGCGGATCCGCAGGATGGTCTGGGCCGCCGTGCGGGCCGCCTCCTGCACGCCCGTGATCTGGTGTCCGATGTTCTCCGTGGCGTTGGCCGTCTGGTTGGCCAGGGTCTTGACCTCCGAGGCCACCACGGCGAAACCCTTGCCGTGCTCGCCGGCGCGCGCCGCTTCGATGGTGGCGTTCAGCGCCAGCAGGTTGGTCTGGGCCGCGATGCTGTTGATCAGTTCCACCACGTCGCCGATCTGCTGGGCCACGGTGGTGAGCTTCTCCACCTGTCCGGCGGCCTCCTGGGCCTCGCGCACGGCGGATTCGGACACTTGCGTGGCCTGGCCCACCTGCATGCCGATCTCGGCGGAGGTGGCGTTGAGCTCCTCGGTGGCGGCGGCCACGGTCTGCATGTTGGTGGCGGCCTGTTCCGCGGCGGCGGCCACGGTGTTGGCCTGCATGCTGGTCTCCTCGGCCGTGGCGCTCATGCTGGCCGAGGACTGCAGCAGTTGCTCGGCGGCGCCGGCCACCGCCGCGACCACGTCCTTCACCCGGGCCTCAAAGTTGTTGGCCAGTTCGAGCATGGCCTTGCGCCGCTCCAACTCAGCCTGCTTGCGCAGCTCTTCCTGGGCGGCCTTGAGCTTCTCGTTCTCCCGGGCGTTGGCCCGGAACACTTCCAGGGCGCGGGCCAGGTGCCCCACTTCATTCGGGCGCTGGGTGTGCTGGATCTCCGTGTCCAGCTTGCCTTCCGCCACCCGGGTCATGGCGTCCGTCGTGTCCGTCAAGGGCGCGGTGATGCTGCGGGAGATCCACTGGGCCGTGAACAGCAGCACGGTCAGGATGATCGCCAGCAGGATGCCGGCGAAGATCAGGTAGCGCCAGAAGGCCTTGTTCACCTCGTCCACGTACAAGCCGCCAAAGACCACCCAGTCCCAGCCCGGGACTCGCGTGCCCACTCCCAGCTTGGGTGCGGGGACCTCGCTGCCCGGCCGCGGCCATTGGTAGACCAGCGAACAGGAACCCTTGGCCATGGCTTCGGCGTGCATCTGCCGCACGTGGAAGATGCCGGCGTGGTCCTTCAGGTCGTTCATCTTGGTGCCGATCAGCGCGGCCTTCACCGGATGCATCAGGCAGATGTTGTCTTTGTCCGTCACGTAGAGGTAGTCGCCCTCTCCGTAGCGCACGCCATCCAGTGCTTCCAGCGCGGCCTTCTGGGCTTCCTCGAGGGTCATCTCGCCGGCGGCGGCATGGTCGATGAAGTTCTTCACGATGCCCGTGCCGGCCTCGACGATGTGTTCGGTCTCGCGGACGTAGGCCTTGTGCGCATCCGACCGGGCGCGCAGCGCGCCGGTCAGGACCACGACCACCAAGGCCACGGCTGCAATGAAGGTCAGCATCCGCAGCTGCAGATGGATCGGCTTGTCAATCATGCGGGACATGGGGGGGTCTCCTAGTTGCTGGAAGCACATATCGCATCCAAAGCCCCACGACTTGACCCGCTGGCGTCAAAAAGAACCAGGTTCAGTAAAAAATGTTTGAGGAGTGTTCCGGTCAGTGAGATTTGTTAGGATTCTTAACAAGTTTGGCGAACGGAATTTTGTCCGGGTCTGCAACGCCTTTTCGCCCCTGCGGCAGTCCGCCCGGAGGCTTGGACCGAACCTGGGCGGTCACTCCGCGGGCAACTGCCAGTCCAACGGACGGCGGGACGCTTCCAGCCGGCGCTCCTGGGCGTCGGGCAATTTGGCGAAGAAGTCCAGCCCGGTGAGCGCTTCCACGGAATCCACGCTCACCACGAAGTGCTGCAGTGGCACGCTGGAGGCCGCGTTGGGGAGCAGGAAGCCCAGCATGGCCGGCCGGGGTTTGGGCGCGTAGAGCACTTTGTAGTAGGCCCGGGGCACGCTGACCTGGCTGGGTCCCACGTGCTCCAAGGGCTGGTCCAACACCGGGCCGGTCACCACCCAGACTCTGCCGCGCTGCCGGGCGAATTCCCGCACCTGCTCCTCCAGCTTGCTCCAGACGCCCCGGTTGAAGGACTTGTGCTGGGGACTCATGTTGGACAGCAGGAAGGACTCGGACATGGCCTGGGCGTGAAAGGCCATGTCCGCCGCCGGAGCCAGGTGCCCGCGGTCGTAGCCGCTGCCCTTGTAATCCTCCAGTGTGGCCGAGCCCGTGGGCACGGCGAGGTCGCGGCGGAAGTCCTCGCTGCGCTTGGTCTTGGCGGCCCGCAGCTCGGCCTTCGTCAGGCAGTAGCTGACCCAGGCGGCCTGCTCGTCGCGCTCGCGGTAGCCCAGCGCGAAGCCCTTGTACTCCAGCAGGACGTCCTCCCGGGAGGGCAGGCCCTGGCGCAGGTGATCCGCGGGCTGCACGCGGCAGGCCAGCACCAGCAGGACGATCCAGGCGATGCGCAACATGGCGGCTCCTTGGGTCCGGTAACGGGAAGGCGCGGAATTCACAACCGCTGCTGCCCCAGCATGAACAATCCGCGGCAGTCTGTCAAGCGGACTAAACAGTGGTCGGCGAGCCTGCACGAAATGGCCACAAGTGGTTTGGCAGTCCCCCGTGTGCGGCCCGCCGCGAAGTGGAAGTTGGGCACGGGGAAGCGGCTTATCCCATTCAGAATGAATAGGGAACAATAGGGCGACTTTTTGTGATTACTCCTGCCGGGAGGCTGGATCCGCGTTTTGTTTGTTGAGGGAAGCGGGCTTTGCCATAGATCTGCCCGTCTTAGCCCGAGAAATCTCGCTAACCCACTTGTTCTACCCCGGCTCCATTGCCATCTTAAGGCCCAAGGAAACGCTGAAATAGTCCATCAATCAGAACATCACCAGGAGAGTAGCATGAACACCAAGGACGCCAAAGAGCAGCTGTTCGCCGCCTGTCAAGTCATTCTGGATAACATCTCTTCCTTCCGCCTGGAAGAAATTGGAGGAGTTGTCTACCAGAAGACTTCTGACACCATTACCTACAACAAGAAGGACGCCATCCTGTTCTGGCGTTTGGCCGCCTTCATGGACCAGGATTGGAAGTCCACGGCGAAGCTCAAAGAGAAGACCAAGGACGGCAAGGAGCGCAGCTGGCGCAAGCCCCGCGCCACCCTGAAGCAGACGGCTCCCCGTGGCGAGGGTCGCAAGCCCTGGAACACGGAGAACAAGGCCCGCATGGCCCTGGTGCGTCGCATGAGCGCCGACGAGGTGAGCCTGAATCAGACCGTGGAGCGTCTCTACGGCAAGGGCAAGGATTTTGCCTGGTTCGTGGCCAACTATGACGCCATCAAGGGCGGCAAATAGCGCCTTCGTCCCAGCAGACCGCCGCGGCCGGGGTTCCCCGAATCCCGGCCGTTTCATGTTCGGCCCGTGCGGCGCCCCATCCCAAGGATTCTGCCGCGCCGGCGAATTCGAACTTGACCAGTCCGAGATAAGAACCTAGGTTGGCCTGAGTCTCAAGGGCCGGCCACGTGCCGGGCCCATGTCTCCCGTGCGCCCAATTCATCAACTGGAACAGCAGTCATGTATCGGCAACCCACCATCAACCGAATGACCAGCAGCACGCCCTGTTGTTGTCCGTTCTGTGGGAGTCGCGCAGCGGGTTGAGGCGTCCGGCTTGTCAGGTTGATCCCACCCGCCCACCGGCGGGTTTTTTGCTTTTTGCGCCCCACCGGGGCGCCCAACTGAAAGGACCGAGGAATGGAACGCATCGCCGAGTCGATCACGGAGCTCATCGGCAACACGCCGCTGCTGCGCCTGAAGCGCCTGACCGCCGGTCTGCGCGCGGACGTGCTGGTCAAGCTGGAATCGCAGAACCCGTTGGCCAGCGTCAAGGACCGGCTGGGCCTGGGCCTGATCCGCGACGCCGAGGAGCGCGGGCTGATCCACGCCGACACCGTGCTCATCGAGCCCACCAGCGGCAACACGGGCATCGCCATGGCCTTCATCGCGGCCGCCCGCGGTTACAAACTGATCCTGGTGATGCCGGACACCATGAGCCTGGAACGCCGCAAGCTGCTGAAGATCTTCGGCGCCACCCTGGTGCTGACCCCGGGCAAGGAGGGCATGAAGGGCGCCATCGCCAAGGCGCAGGAACTGGCGGAGTCGCATCCGCACTTCCTGCTGCTGCAGCAGTTCGCCAATCCCGCCAATCCGGCCATCCACTACCAGACCACCGGTCCGGAACTGTGGCGGGACACGGCGGGCCGGGTGGACATCCTCGTCGCCGGCGTGGGCACCGGCGGCACGCTGACCGGCGTGGCCCAGTACTGCAAGGAGCGCAAGCCGGCCTTCCGGGCGGTGGGCGTCGAGCCCGTGGATTCCCCCGTGCTCTCAGGCGGCGCGCCGGGTCCGCACAAGATCCAGGGCATCGGCGCGGGCTTTGTGCCCTCCATCCTGCGCACGGAGCTCATCGACGAGCTGATCCAGGTGGACCACGCGGAAGCCGGGCGCATGGCCCGCGAGGCCGCCCTGCAGGAAGGCCTGCTGATGGGCATCTCCTCGGGCGCCGCGCTCTGGGCGGCCCTGCAGGTGGCGGGCCGGGAGGAGAATGCGGGCAAGCAGATCGTGGCCATCATCCCCGATTCGGGCGAGCGCTACCTCAGCACCTGGCTCTTCGACGACCTGTCGGTGGAGGGTGACCATGTCGCATGACGCCCTGTCCGCCGGCCAGTTCCAGGAGATCGTGCAGACCCTGACCGGCCGCGCGCCGGGGCAGGAGAAGTTCCACCTGCACGGGCGCCTGCTGCGCCTGCCCTCCCGCGGCGAAGTCCACGAACTGGTGGAAACGCTGCGCGCCCTGCTCTTTCCGGGCTACTACGGTTCCCAGCCGGCCAGCCGGCTGACCCTGCTCTACCACTCGGGCTCCCTCCTGGAGGAATTCGCCGGCCAGCTGCAGACCCTGATCGAACTCTGCCTGGCCTTCCAGCAGCACGAACCGCCGGAGGACAATGACGTCGGCGAGCGGGCCGGCGCGGTGGTGGCCGGGGTGATCCGGCTCTTGCCGCAGATCCAGCGCCAGCTCTACGAGGACGTCCAGGCCGCGGTGGACGGGGATCCCGCCTGCACGGGGGCCGACGAGGTGATCTGCTCCTACCCCGGCCTGCTGGCGCTGACCCACCACCGGCTGGCCCACGCGCTGCACGGGCTGGCCGTTCCGCTGCTGCCGCGGATGATCAGCGAGCTGGCCCACGCCGGCACGGGCATCGACATCCATCCGGGCGCCCGGGTGGAGAGCGCCCTGTTCATCGACCACGGCACGGGCGTGGTCATCGGCGAGACCTGCGTCATCGGGCGGCGCGTCAAGCTCTACCAGGGCGTCACCCTGGGGGCGCGCTCCTTCCCGCTGGACGAGCGGGGCCGGCCCATCAAGGGCATTCCACGCCACCCCATCGTGGAGGACGACGTGGTCATCTACTCCGGCGCGACCATCCTGGGACGGATCACGCTGGGCCAGGGCGCGGTGGTGGGGGGCAACGTCTGGCTCACGCGCAGCGTGCCGGCGGGCGGGCGGGTCTTTCTCAAGCCGGCCTTTGAAGATTCCTTCCAGGCGGGCGGCGGCATCTGAGAGGCTCCAATCCGCCGCCCGGACAGCGCCTCAGGAGGTCTGGCGACGGATCAGAGCCTCCAGGTAGCGGGACTTGAGCTGCTCGCTGGCCAGCGCCTGTTTGAGGGGCGGGAGCTTGAGGATCACGCCCAGCACGGCGGCCAGAGCGCGGTGGCTCCAGAGCACGCGCTGGTCGAAGATCAGGTGCTGGAGCGTGCCGCGCTCGATGGCCATCCGCACCACGCGGTGGGTGCCGTTGAGCGGCGTGATCACCCGCCGCTCCCGGGAGCGCAGCCGCAGGGCGCCTTGCGGGCAGGCCCGCACGCAGACGCCACAGCCCAGGCAGGTCTCCTCGTCGAGCTTCGCCCGGCGCCGCTTGGGCTGGTGCGGATCGTTGGCGGAGACCAGCGCCAGCGACTCCACCGGACAGGCCTGGACGCACTTGCCGCAGCCCGTGCAGTCCGCGCCGGGCTGCTCGGGGATGAAGTTCGTGGTGTGGACCGGGTGGAGGATGGCGAAGCGGCGGGCGGCGATCAGGGCCTCGCAGCAGCAGCCGCAGCAGTTGCAGATAAAGGCCACGCCCTCCCGGGCGTTCTCGCCGAACTGCACCAATCCCTGCTCGCGGGCCTGCTGGAGAAGGTCCAGCCCCTCGCCCACCTCCATCGTCCGGGCGTGGCCGTGGCGGATCAGTGACTCCGCCGCCGAGTTGAAGGTCATGCAGATGTCCAGGGGCGCGGCGCAGGCGCGGCCCAGGTGCTGCATCTTGTGCCGGCAGTAGCAGAGTCCCACTCCGCGGTGGCGGGCCGTCCGCATCACCTCGCTGGCCCGCTCGTAGTCCAGCACGTGCAGGGCGTTCTCCTCCGAGAGCGCGGGTTCGCTGACGAACACGCGCCCCAGCTGGGTCTCGCCGCGGGTGAACAACTCACGGACGAAATCCTCCTCCACGTTCAAGTATTGGTGGAAGAGTTCGCTCAGCGCCGCCTGGTCCAGATCCCCGCGCACGCGCATCAGCGAGAACTCGAAGAAGCCCGCCATGGGCGGCGGCAGGGCGTAGCGCGTGCCGCCTTCCTGCTCGAAGTCCACCAGGATCGCCCGCCCGGCCAGCTCGTCCAGCACCTTGCGGGCCTCGGCCAGCGGGAGTCTCCAGCAGCGGGCGGCCTGGGCCGCGCGGAAGGGTTTGATGGGGAGCTGCGCCATCAGCCCGGCCTCGCGCTCGCTGACCAGCAGGCGCAGGATCTGGAAGAGCCGAGCCGTGGGCGGCGCGCCCTGGGGAAAGCGATTGAGCCGCTCGGCCAGGCTGTAGTAGCCGGATTTCAGCGTGTGGTGGGCCACGGGAATCTCCTCCCTGCCTCATTCCTTCCAGTGCGCCACGCGCCAGAGCAGCAGGCTGGCCACGCTGCGCCAGGGCCGCCAAGCCGCGGCGCGGGCGGCGCACTCGGCGGGTGAGGGGTCGTCGAGCGCGTGCAGGCGCGCCACCCCCTTGCGCAGGCCCAGATCACCCGGAGAAAAGACGTCGGGGCGGCGCAGGCCGAAGATCAGGAACATCTCCGCCGTCCAGCGGCCGATGCCCTTGACCGCCGTCAGCGCCGCGATGATCTCCTCGTCGCCCCGCTTGGCGAAGGGCAGGGTCTCCAGCGGTCCGCCGCTGAATGCGTGGGCCAGGGCGTCCAGATAGCCCAGCTTCTGGGGCGACACGCCCGCGCCCCGCAGGGTCAGGCGGCCCGCCTCCGTGTCACACAGGCGGCGGATGTCCGCGGCTGCGGGGTGGACCGGATCGGCGCAGAGCGCGAAGGTGCGCCGGCAGATGGTCTCCGCGGCGGCGCCAGAGACCTGCTGGCTGAGCACGGCCTCCGCCAGACACTGGAAGGGTGGTCGGCGTGGCGGCAACACGGGGGCCTCCACCCGGGCCAGCCAGGGTTCAAAGGCCGGATCCAGGCGCGGCAGCTCGCGCAGGGCGGTGGCCAGGGTGTCGCGGGTCAGGGCTTGCATCGGCGCTCCTGTCTTGGGAACCGCCAACTTCGCTCAGGCGATTCGCTTGCGGAAGCGCCAGAGCGCCAGCCCGAACATTCCGCCGCCGTGGAGGCCCAGCATCAGCAGCTGGGTCCAGAGGTCCGCCAGGCCCGAACCCTTGAGGAAGATGCCGCGCACGATCTCGATCACGAAGCGCATGGGGTTGAGCCAGGTGAGCCAGCGCAGGGCCTGCGGCATGTTGGCCACGGGGAAGAAGAAGCCCGAGAGCAGGATGCCGAAGACCAGGAAGAACCAGACCGTGAAGATGGCCTGCTGCTGCGTGGAGGAAACGGTGGAGGCCAGCAGTCCGCCGCCCAGCGTGACCAGCAGGTAGAGGAAGACGGCCGCCGCCAGCAGCACGACGGAGCCCTCCAGCGGCAGCTTGTACCACAGGACGGCCACGGTGGCGGCCAGCAGCAGTTCTCCGAAGGCGAGCACGGCCAGAGGGATGGTCTTGCCAAGCACGAGCTGCCGGGGCGTGAGCGGACTCACCAGCAGCTGCTCCAGCGTCCCCAGCTCCTTCTCGCGCACCACCGTCATGCCAGTCAGCATGGCGGAGATCACGGTGATCAGCACCACCACGATGGCCGGGACCATTTGGTGCTTGCTGACCAGCTCCGGGTTGTAGAGGAAGAGCGTGGATACCTGGACGCCCGCGCGGGCGGGATCCGCGCCGCGGCGCTCCGCCCGGATGCGCGACTCCTCCTGGCGCAGGATGGCCTGGACCTGGGCCAGCGCCTGCCCGGCCTGGGCGGAGTTGCGGCCGTCCAGGATCACGCCCAGGCTGGCCCGCCCCCGCTCGAGATCCTGCTCCAGTCCACGCGGGAAGCGTAGCACCAGGTCTGTACGGCCCTGGACCAGCAGTTCCTCGGCCTGCCCGGGACTGCCCACGGCCGGACCGGGGCGGAAGGTCTCCGTCTCCCAGACCACGCGCGCCAGCCGCCGGGTGAGCGGACCGGGCTCCGGATCCAGCACGCTCATCCGCACGCCCTTCAGGTCCAGGCTGACGGCGTAGCCCAGCACGAAGAGCTGGATGATCGGCATGATGAGAATCAGGCGCAGCATCATGGGATCCCGGAAGATCTGCCGGAACTCCTTCTGCACCAGTCGGCCCGTGGGTCCCATGCCCTCTCCTATTCGTCCAGCCGTGAGCGGAAGCGTCGCAGGGCCAGCCCGGTCACCAGGAGGCCCATCCCGGCCAGCACGCCGGCCTCCAGGGGCCAGCTGTTCACGCCGGCCAGCATCACGCCGCGGATGATCCGCAGGTACCAAGTGGCCGGAATCAGGTGCCCCACCACCTGCAGGGGCAGGGGCATGCTGGCGTGGGAGAAGATGAAGCCCGAGAGCAGCATGGTGGGCAGCAGCGTGACCACCAGGGCCACCATCATGGCCGTCTGCTGGGTCCGGGTCACCGCGGAGATCAGCAGGCCCAGTCCCAGGGCCACCCAGAGGTAGAGCAGCGTGTAGCCGGCCAGCGCCAGCCAGGAGCCCTCCATGGGCACATGGAAGACCAGCCGGCCCACGGCGAAAATCATGACGGTGTCCAGCACGCCGATGAGCAGGTAGGGCTGGAGCTTGCCCAGGATCACCTGCAGCGGCCGCACGGGGGCTGTGAGCATCTGCTCCAGCGTGCCGGTCTCGCGCTCGCGGACGATGGAGATGCTGGTCAGCAGCGCGCAGATCATGATCAGCACGATGGCGGCCAGCCCCGGGACGATGAAGTGCGCGCTCACCCGCTGGGGGTTGAACCAGGTGCGGGGCACCACGGCCAGCGCGGCGACGGTTGGCCGGCCGCGGCTCTGGCCCGCGCGCTGGTTGTGGAGCTGGACGGCCTGTTCCAGATAGGCGGCCACGGTGGCGGCCGTCGAACCGTCCGCGCCGTCCACCACCAGCTGGACGGGAGCGGGACGGGACTGGCCCAGCTGGCGCGCGTGGCCGGCGGGAATGACCAACGCGGCCAGGAAGCGCCCCTGGCGGAAACCCGGCTCGATCTCCGCCCGCGACTCCAACTGATGTGTCACGCGGATGAAGCCGCTGGAGGTCACGTCCTCCAGCAGGGCCCGCGAAGCGGCGCCGCGGTCCTGGTCCAGCACCGCGATGGGCAGATCGCGCAGTTCCATGTCGATGGCGTAGCCGTAGAGCAGGATCATGATCAGCGGCATGGCCAGGGCCACGGCCAGGCTGCGCGGGTCGCGCAGGATGTGGAGGAACTCCTTGACGGCGACGGCCAGCACGCGCTTCATCGGTCGCCTCCGGCCCGGGGTCGCCTGGTGGGTGTGGGCGTAGCGCCCAGGTCCGCACCCGCTTCGAGCTGGAATGCTCGAAATGCGCCGGACCGGTTCCCAAGGCTGGGCTGCGCGGCCTGCCAACAACCGGGGTCGATCGGGGTGCGGGTTTCAGCGGAAATCCAGGTTCCAGCGTCGGCTGGCGGTGGTCCGGCGACCAGCGAACCAGGAGCGAACTTTGTACTGATCCAACGGTTGGACGGCGGGCCCTCCCACCACCCCCCACCCACCCGGGGCACTGCGGAAACCGGAAATAGATCCCCGTACCCCCCCCCGAACTGGGGGGTACCGGAGACGAGCGTGGCCGCAGCCTGACAAAGGGGACGGGCCGCCGTCGCACGAGCGGGCGCCGTGTCCAGCCCGGCCGTCAGCGACGGAGTTTTCCGGCGCGCCACCTCGGCGAGCGCTTGACCTGCGTGAACCCTCATGCCGACACCACCCGCAGGAAAACCTCCTGCATGTCCTTGGCGCCCCACTGGGCCTTGAGCGCCGCCGGCCGGTCCAGCGCCGCGATGCGTCCGGCCGTCATGATGGAGACCCGGCCGCAGTACTCCGCCTCGTCCATGTAGTGCGTGGTGACGAAGACCGTGGTGCCCTCGGCCGCCACGTCGTAGATCAGGTCCCAGAACGCGCGCCGGGCCACCGGATCCACGCCGCCCGTGGGCTCGTCCAGGAACAGGATCCGCGGACGGTGCAGGATGGCCACGCCCAGGGCCAGGCGCTGTTTGTAGCCCAGCGGCAGCGAGCCCGTGCGCCGATCGCGCCACTCCGCCAGATCCAGCCGCGCCAGCAGGGCCTCGCCCCGGGAACGGATCTCGGCCTGTCCGAGCCCGTAGATGCCGCCGTAGAATTCCAGGTTCTCCCGGACGCCCAGATCGTCGTAGAGGCCGAAGCGCTGGCTCATGTAGCCGATGCGCCGCTTGATCTCCTCGGACTGGGTGCGGATGGACAGCCCGTCCACCCAGGCTTCGCCGGAACTGGGGGCCAGCAGACCGCAGAACATGCGGATGGCCGTGGTCTTGCCCGCGCCATTGGCGCCCAGGAAGCCGAAGATCTCCCCCTGCTCCACGGTCAGCGAGAGGCCGTCCACGGCGGTGAAGTCGCCGAAGCGGCGGCCGAGCTGCTCCGCCTGGACGGCCCAGCCGGTGTGGGTGGACGGACTCATGCGGCCTGCTCCGCATTGGACACCAGTTCGAAGAAGGCGTCTTCCAGGCTCGGCTCCTCACGTTCCACCTCCAGGCCGGCGGAGCGGGCCCGTTCCCGCAGGGCATCCTCCTGCGCCGTGTCACACACAACGTGCAGGTCGTGGCCGAAGCGGTGCACGGTCACTCCGTCCAGGCCGGCCAGCAGCGGGCTGAGCGCCGCCGGCGCCAGGCCGGGAAAGCGCAGGATGCGGCGCGGGAAGGCGCGGGCGATCTCGGCGGGCGGCCCCTGGGCGATGACGCGGCCCAGCTGGAGGAGTTGCACCTCGTCGCAGCGCAGGGCCTCGTCCATGTAGGGCGTGCTGATCCAGAGCGCCATGCCGCCCCGGGCAAGTTCCCCCAGCAGGGCCCAGAATTCTTGCCGGCTGACCGGATCGACGCCCGTGGTGGGCTCGTCCAGGATGAGCAGGCGCGGCTCGTGGATCAGCGTGCAGGCCAGGGCCAGCTTCTGCTTCATGCCGCCGGAAAGGTGCCCGGCCCGGCGCTTGACGAAGGGCTCGAGCCGGCTGAAGGCCAGCAGCTTCTCGCGGCGTGTCCGGCGCTCAACGGCCGTGATGCCGTGCAACTCGGCGAAGAAGCGCAGGTTCTCGTCCACCGTCAGGTCGGGATAGAGGCTGAAGCGCTGGGGCATGTAGCCCAGCAGGGCGCGCATGGCCCGGGCCTGTGTGAGACAATCCAGCCCCGCCACCCGGGCCGTGCCCTCGTCGGGGGAGAGCAGGCCGCAGGCGATGCGCATGGCCGTGGTCTTGCCGGCCCCGTCGGGACCGATCAACCCCAGCGTACGGCCGGCCTCCAGCGTGAGACTGAGCTCGCGCAGGGCGGGACGGCCCTCATAGGAGCGGGCCAGGCCGGCCAGTTCGAGCAGGGGGCTCACCGGTCGCCGTCCTCCAGCAGGACCTCCGCCGGCATGCCCACCAGCAGCCGGCTGGCGGGGTTGTCCAGCGCCAGCCGGGCCGCGTAGACCAGTTGGGCGCGCGCCTCGCGGGTCTGGGTGTTCTTGGGCGTGAACTCGGCCTCGGAGGCGATCCAGACCACGCGGCCGCGGAAGGTCTCGTCCGGCCAGGCGTCCACCCGCACCTGCAGCTCCTGGCCCAGCTGGACGCGAGACAGCCCCGTCTCCGCCAGGTAGAAGCGCAGGTCCAGCTGGCGCAGGTCCGCCAGCAGCAGGGCCGGCTGGCCGGGATTGAGCCACTCGCCGGGCATGGTGTAGCGCTCCAGCACGCGGCCGGGGGAGGGCGCCAGCAGGACCGTGTCGCGCAGCAGGCGATCCTGCACGGCCAGGGCCGCCTCCAGGGACTGCCGTTCCGCCAGCAGGGCCTCGCGCTCGTGCCCCAGGCCGCCCAGCCGCGCCCGGGCCTGCTCCTGCTGGCTGCGGGACTCGTCAAGCTGCTGCTCGCTGGCGCTGCCCGCCTGGCGCAGGGCCTGCACGCGCGACAGCGTGCTCTCGCTCAGACGCAGCGCCGCCCGGCTTTCCGCGATCTGCGCCTCCACCCGTTGCCGGCGCGCTTCCAGCGTCACCAGGCCGGCGGCGCTCTGGGCGCGCTGCAGGCGCGGCAGCGAGGCGTCCAGCACCAGCAGGGTATCTCCCGCCCGCACGCTGTCGCCCTCCGTCACGCGCAGCTCCAGCACGCGTCCGGCGAGGGCCGTGGAGAGGCGGACCTCATCCGCCTCCAGCGTGCCCGAGGGATTGGCGGGCGCCCGGCGCAGCCCGCAGCCCGCAGCCGCCAGCGAGAGCACCAGCCCCAGTCCCAGCAGGATTCCGGGCCCTCCACCCAGCCGCGCTTGCGGCGTGACGGTCCTGTCCATCCGACACCTCATTTGTTTCACTCAGCGTCCCATGGCCTGCAGCAGGCGGTTCTCGGCCAGCCGCAGCCGCGCCGCGCCCAGGGCGCGATCCAGTTGGGCCTGGCGCAGGTCGTCCTGGGCGTCCAGCCAGTCCCGTTCCGTGGCCATGCCCAGGCGCCAGCGGGCCTCCACCAGCCCCTGTCGGCGCGTCTCCAGCGCTTCGCGGGCCACGGCCTCATCCCAGGCGGTCAAGGCGGCGCCCACCCACTCGCGGCAGCGCTCGAGCAGACTGCCGGTCTCGCGCTCAGCCTCGCGCAGGCGGTGCTCCAGGGCCTTCCGCTGGCTGCGCGCCTCCGCCTGGCGCAGCTGCCCCAGCCGGTTGTCCCACAGACTCCACTTCACGCGCAGGTTGGCGCTGGCGTAGCCCATCCAGTCGTTGCGGATGGGATCCACGCCGGGCCGGGCCAGATGCCAGCCGGCCCCCGCCTCAACCCGCGGCCGGCGCCAGGCGCCCAGCTGGCCCACCAGGGCCTCGCCGGCCCGCAGCCGGGCGTCCAGCGCGGCGAGCGTCGCCAGCCGGCGGGCCCCCGCCTCGACACCCTCCAGCGGCGTCTCCAGCTCTCCTTTGGGGATCACGGCGGCCCCCGGCTTGCCGATGAGCGCGCCCAGCTCCAGCCGCGCGGCGCGCGCGTCGCCGTCGCGCAGCGCGAATTCCTGGCGGGCCTGGGCCAGGCGACTTTCCACCAGCAGCATGGCCTCCTCGCCGGTGGTGCCCTCGGCCAGGCGCGTGTTCACCTCGCTCTGCAGGCGCTCCAGGCGTGACACACCCAGTTCCGCCGCCGCCCGGATGGATTCGGCGGCCAGGGCGGAGAGGAAGGCGGCCCGCAGCTCGGCGGAGAGGCGCAGGCTGTCCGCGATCTGCTCTTCACGCCGGGCCAGGGCTTCGCTGGCGGCGCGGCGCTCGCCGGCCTCCAGCGCCCCGCCGGCGTACAAGGTCCAGCCGGCCTGCAGCGCGGCGTCGACGGTGCTGCCGTCGCCGAACTCGATGCTCCGGCCGGGCATCTCCAGGGATTGGGTCCGGCTGACCCAGCCCCCCGTCACTTCCAGTCCGAGGGTTGGGCCGCGCAGGGCCCGCGCCTGGGCCTGGGCGGCCAGGGCGGCTTCCAGCTCGCTGCGCGCCGCGGCCGGCCGCTGGTTGGTTGTCCAGGCCAGTTGCAGGAAGCTGGGCAGGCTCAGGTCGTTGGGCGGCCTGTCAGCCCGGGCGTCGCCGGCGGTCGCGAGTGCCAGCGCCAGCAGGAGTCCGGCCAGGCGGATGGGGGTTCTCATGCGCTCTCCTTGGGAATCAGGCCGTGGCGCAGCAGGTGCTCCAGGCTGGCCTGCAGGCCCTTCCACTGGTTGTCGTGGCTCAGATCCAGCCTGGTGACCGTCTCCAGCAGCGGGGCGATGAGGATCATGCCGTAGCTGAGGGAGAGGATGCAGGCCAGCACGTGGTCCACCGGCAGGTCCAGGGCGCCGGCGGGCGTGTGGGCGCGCTGCATGGCGTTGGCCTGGCGCCGGATGCCCAGCGGGCCGTGGACGCCCAGTTCCTGGATGATCTCCTGCAGACCCCGGCCGCCCGCGCCGATCTCGCTGCGCAGCAGGTTGGCGACCTCCGGATGCTGGCGAAACCAGCCCACCAGGCGGCCCGGAAAGCCCACCAGCAGTTCATTCAGGGGCATGACCCCCAGCCGGCCCTCGGTCTGGTGCCGCAGGATCTGCCGGATCTCCACGCCCAGCACGCGCCGATAGAGCGCGGCTTTGCTGCCGAAGTAGTAGTGGACCAGAGCCTGGTTCACGCCTGCGGCCTCGGCGATGCCCCGGGTGGTGGCGCCCTTGAAGCCCTGCTTGGCGAAGCAGAGCCGGGCTGCCAGGTAGATGCGCCCCGCCGGACTTTCCGGGTCCGGCTGGCTCAGGTGTTCGGGCGGGGCGGGCGCCGCGGAGGGTCTGACCGGTGGTTCGGTCTTCGCGGCCGGAACGCAACTCATGTGGGCATCCGATTTAATCAACTGACTAATGCGGGTGAATAATAATGCGTGACGGGTGGAGGAGCAAGGCCGGCGGCAAAAAAGAGCCCCCGGCCGTTGCGTGCGGTCGGGGGCGGTCCTGCGGCAGTCGCCTGGACGATCCGCGCGGGCGGATCCATCCCTACGCAGCGACAGGGAGGATCAATGGTGCAGAAGGGTCAAGCGGTAGAGGCGCATTTGCGGTCCCGGCGTGCCCGGATCCACCCAGAACGTGTCCGTGGTGGTGGCCAGGTACAGCCAGGGCTGGTACCAGCGCTCGCGCGTCCAGAGGTGGTATTCGTCGACGTTGAGCCCACGATCCCAGGTCAGGCGCATGCGTCCGTCGGTCAGACGCGTGATCTGCAGCGGCGGCACCTGGCAGACCTGATGCTCCACGCCGCCGCCCAGCCCGACGGCCAGGGGTGCGTTCTCCATGTCGCGGAACAGGGCGTTGTCCACCCAGACCGTCTCGATGCCGCAGTCCTCGGCGCGCAGCACCACCGTGCAGAGCACACCGGGTCCGCTGGCACCCACGGTGCCGCCCAGGATGGCGTGGTCGATGTGGATCACGC
This sequence comes from Candidatus Delongbacteria bacterium, assembly GCA_041675285.1. Taxonomy (NCBI): domain Bacteria; phylum Candidatus Delongiibacteriota; species Candidatus Delongbacteria bacterium. Next base: position 45,432 of record JBAYTZ010000017.1, on the reverse strand, counting down.
TGTTGCCGTTGGCGCCCGAATCCTCCCAGTAGAAGAAGGTGGGCGTGTGGGCCAGCATCAGACCGCCTTCGTAGATCGAGAACACCGAAACCCGGTCGCGGTCGTAATGCAGGTCCAGCGTGTAGCCCCGCAGGTCCGCCACGGCGGTGTCCACTCTCAGCTCCAGGGTGATCAGTTCGTCAGGTTCGACCACCTGGGGCTCCACCGTCAGTTCCAGCGTCTGGGCCAGGCCGGGGCGGAGTCCCAGCAGGAGAGCCGTCAAGGAAAACAGCAGGGCGCGCATACCGGGTCTCCTTGTGCAATTCGCAGTTCATGTGAGACAAAGGGGACGGGGGCGGCGCTCCGCCCCCGTCCGCAACCACTCTACTTGACCAAGACCAGCTTCTTCTGCTCACTGAAGCGGCCGGCCTCCAGGCGATAGATGTACATGCCGCTGGCCAGGTTGCTGCCGTCCAGCCGCACCTCGTGGTAACCGGCCTCGCGGGCGCCCTGCGCCAGCACCGCCACTTCCTGTCCCAGCGCGTTGTAGACGGCCAGCTTCACGGAAGCGGCCTCGGGCAGCGCGAAGCGGATGGTCGTGGTGGGGTTGAAGGGGTTGGGGTAGTTCTGCTCGAGCGTGTACGCCGTCGGCAGCGGGCTGCCGTTGACGGCCAGCACATCCACGAACTGGTTGGAGAAGTCGCGACCCAGCACGCTGGTCAGCTCGGGCTGGGCGCCCTGGCCGAAGCGCAGGCCCACCCGGCTTCCGTCGGCCAGCTGGCCGCTCAGGGACACGGCGTCGATGACCCACTCCATGCCGTCGCGATAGAAGAAGACGGGGAAGTCCGCGCTCGCTTCCAGCAGGGAGGCCTCGCAGCTCAAACGGGCGCTGAAACCCTTCAGCGTGCCGGTCAGGACCAGCTCCTGCAGGCCTTCACCCGGCTGCAGACGCAGTTCGGGAGAGGGGCCGGCGGGGGTGGACAGGTTCGGCAGTTCGGGACCGTTGTACCCGTAGTTCATGGAGAAGATCATCAGGTCTTCGAAGTTGATCCAGTTGTCCGGACCGGGCAGACCATAGCTCGACCAGTCGTGGGTCGGCGCGATGTCCAGGTCGCGCACGGCAGCCGTGGGATGCGTGCCATAGACGCCGGCCAGGCGGGTCATGTCGGCGGACTTGACCTTGCCGTCGTAGTCGTCGGGAATGACCGGATCGGGCAGCCCCTGCTTGGCCCAGTCACCCAGATAGTAGTTGGTCGCCGAGGCCACGGCCGTGGCGGCACTGGGGTTCACGCAGTCCGAAGCCACCACCACGTAGTCGTAGATGCCACGGGTGGCCAGCATGTCATAGGTGAATTGATCCACGTATGTGACAGCGCCCGCCGCCAGCGTGGCGATGGGCGTGCCGGGGAACTGGGAGGGCCACAGGCGGGCCGACGGACGACCGCCCACGAAGGGATAGGTGCCGCGCAGCGCGCGGTAGATCTTGATCTCCGTGTTGCCCGCGGGGGTGTTCCAGTCCAGTCGCACCTGGTGATAGCCGGGATCGGCATCCAGGCCCGCGACGGCCGGAGCCACCGTGTCAATGAAGAAGTCGTCGCTGTTGTAGATCGTGCCGGCGTTGCCCACCGCGTCCACCGTGCGGAAGTAGATGGTGCGGGCGCCCTGGCCCAGGCTGGAGATGTTCAACAGCCAGGTGCCGTCATAGGAGGCGGCAGCGATGCCCGTGACGGCATCCGTCCACAGGCCGCCCGTGCCGCCGATCTGGTACTGGATCTTGCCCAGCCCGTAGCTGTCGGAGGCCGACAGGTCGTAGAGGATGTTGCCGTTCACGCAATCCTGCGCCGGCGTGGTGCCGTCGATGCCCACCGCGCTGGGCAGCGTGCCGTCCACCTGCAGGGCCAAAGCGGCGCCCGTGGTGCAGGGAAGCGGCGTGTTGAGCAGACCGCGCACCAGGGCCGAGGCCAACTCGAGCTGCGCGGTGAATTCCGTGATGGTCGGCGGGGTCTGGGGCAGACCGTTGAACTCGAGGGAGAACAGGTTCGTGGTGCTGGTCATGCCCACGGTGGCACCCATGATGGACAGGCTGAGGTGCAGCTCGCCCGGCGTGTTCTCGTAGAAGTTGAAGTAGACCATCTGCGGAATCGGGTCAGGGGATGCGGTCAGGATTTGAACGGGCGCCGCGTGGCTGAGCTGGGTGGGATCATAGGTCACCACCACGTCCATGCCGCGCACCGGAACTCCCGGGATGGGCGTGACGCTGTAGGTCACCACCGCCTTGTCCGGATAGGGCGTGCCGTTGTCGTCGAGCGAAATGCGGCTGACGTTGATCGCCTGCGCGATGAGCGCCTGGGCCTGCATCCACGGCTGGAAGGTGATGTAGTCCGTGACGGCGTTACCCGTGCCCGTCGGGTTGTTGACGGCATGATAGGGGCCGCTGATGTCACCCCACCAGTTGTTGCTGGCCTGCAGGCTGAATCCATTGCTGGGAACGCCGGCCACGGAGGCGCCCACGCCATTGCTGGCAAGAGTGTTTCCCGAGGCATTCAGGGCAGACGTGCGTCCCAGAACCGGGAGAGCCGTGCCGCCATAGTAGGCCTCGTTCAGGTCCACCGTCACGCCGCTGAGGCCATTCCCGGTGATCACGTTGCCATCCATCAGGTGGCCGCTGTTGATGGGTCCCAGATAGATGCCGTGCTTCTCGTTCCCCTGGATCTCGTTGCCCGTGATCGTCAGGTTTGCCGCGCCCATGGCGGTGGCCGATGCCTTGTCCGCGCCCATGCGAATGACCACGATGCCGCTGCCGTACTTCAGATTGGCGTCGCTGGGCCCGCCGTTGGTGCTGCTGCAGTTGGTGATCCGGTTGTCGCGGATGGTCAGGTTGCTGATACCGCCGGCCAACTCGATGCCGGCACGGTGGGAGCCGCTGATCTCATTGTTCTCGATGTACGTGCCCGTGAAGTCGGCGTTCTGGGTGGAGGCATAGGACTCGGCCGCACCCCAGATGAACACCGTGTCCCCGTTGCCGCGGGTATCGAAGATCTTGTTGCCGGCGAAGCGGCTGTTGGTGATGCCCTGCCGGTTGGCGGGATAACTGGGCGCCGCCAGGTACAGACCCATGCGGCCCTTGCTGCCGTCCTGGCTGGTCACGTTGGTGACCGGACCCAGCACGTTGTTTTCCACCACCACGTTGTTCAGGGTCGTGCCGGTGCCGCCCGGGATCTGGGCGTTGACTCGCAGCAGATGGTCGCTGTTCGTCCGCGCATTGAGAATCTGGACCACGAAGCCCCGGAAGGTCACGTCATCGCTGGCGATGTCCACCGGATAGGCGTCCACGGGGAGGCCCGTCGGATCCGGATAGTCGATGATGGACTCCACCGCAGGATTCCAAGCGTAACCGGCCGGAACGGCGTAGCCCATTTTGGTGATGGCTTCCGTCGCACCCAGCAGGGTCAGCGGTTTGGCTACCACGATGCGCTCGGAATACAAACCGGCCTGCACATCCACTTGATCGCCCGCGTCCGCCGCGTCGATGCCGCGCTGGATCGAGCCTGTGGAGGTCACGAAGACTTCGCCGGCCTTGACGCGCGCCAGGCCCAGGGCCGTGTTGTCCAGCTTGTGGGTCAGCTTGTGCTCGATGGCGTAGTTCTGGGCCAGGCTGGCCGTGGCGCCCGTCAGGCCGCCGAAGCTCACGCCCGTGGCGTCCAGATTGCCCGCGTTGTTCACCAGGGCCAGATAGTCGCCGCTCTGGCCGCTGAGGGCCAGGTTGCCCAGGCTGGTCACCGAGGCGGTGGCGTTTTCGATGGAGAGGCCCGTGGTGCCGCCCGTCACCGAGACGCCGGCACCGATGGCCAGTTGCACGGCGGCGTGGGTGGTGCTGCTGGGACTGTCCAACACGCGGATGCCCGTGGTCGCACCCGTGATGGCCGTGCCGTCCAGCGTGGCGTGCGCGCCGTCGTCGGCGTTGGAGGAATAGCCTTCGAAGTTGTTGAGGAAGATGCCCGCGGCCACGTTGGCCACGCTGCCGCCGCTGATGGTGGCCGGGCTGATGCTCTTGACGTTCCAGACCTGGATGCCAGACGAATTGGCGGGCGCACCCGTGCCGTCCACGACGTTGTTGAGAGTCGTGCTGGGAACACTCAGAGATCCCAGCGTGATGCCGCTCCACTTGGTCTCGTTGGCGTCGGTGATCGCCGTGATGGTGTTCCCCGAGAGCGTATAGGGGGACGTGGGACCATAGTGCAGGTTGTGGAAAATGCCCGTGCGACGCGTGGACATGGTGTTGGCACCGATGACCTGATAGGCAGCGGCTCCCGGATTCGCCCGGCTGAAGTTGCCGGTCTGGATGCCCGTGCGCACGTTGCTCATCACGTTGTTGGTGACAGCGGCGTATTGGCTGTTGTAAAGCAGCACACCACCGCCCCAGAAGTTGTAATCGTTGTCGGCATCATAGGTGCCCAGGTCCCGGAACAGGTTGTCCTCCACCACATGACCGCTGGTGGCAGGGGCGCTGTAACTGCCGCCGAAAATCGTCACGGCGAAGTAGACCAGATTCTGGAAGAGGTTGTGCCGAATCTGCAGGCCGTCGATGTTGTCCTCATAGGTGGTCACGCCCTCGACGGCATGCATGTCGGCGCCGCTCCAGCCCAAGCCGTTGGCGGGCAGGGAGGGGTTGTCGCCGTCAATGGTGAAGCCGTCGATGGAGACATTGTCCACGCCGGCCAGCACGTGAACCACTTCGCCCCCGCTCGTTCCGCCGCCCTCGGGGGCATTGGTGAAGGGCACGATGATGGCCTCAGCGACCCGCAAGCCCGTGTTCGGCGAAATGCCGTAATTGGGGCCGCGCAGGTCCACAGTCTTGGTGACACGAAGGTCCTCGGCGTAGGTGCCGGCGGCCACATTGATCACGTCGCCGGGCGTCGCTGCATCGATGGCGGCCTGGATGCTCATCCCCGGCAGCACCTCAAAGGCCCAATCCGAGGTGCGCTGGAAAGAGGTGTGGACCTCATGTCCAGCGAACACCACGGCGGCAAAGGCCTGGGCCGTGGCCAGGTCCGGCTGGATATGGATGAAGCTTGTCGCACCTGCGCGATAGGAGCTGTTACGCAGCCAGTACTGGTAGCCGGCGACGTTGATGTTCGTGCTCGTCAGGCCGTACTGGTTCTCGATGAAGACGTTGTCCTCGACGAAGGTGCAAGTAGAGCCGTCCACGAACACGTCGTCACAGGCCCGATCAGGATTGAGCGGCTGGGAACAGTAGATGGACAGACTGCCCCAGGTGTTGTTCGTAGTAGTGGTGTTGTCCACGGCCACATGGTGGCAGCCAGTGATTTGGATGCCATTGCCATAAGTGGCGTCGCGCGAAGTAATGTGGGACAGGACCACGTTGTCGTAGCCGTGGACATCGATGCCGGCCCGGTGCAGGGCGATGGCGCCGGACCCTTGCACGGTCACGTGGCGGATGGCCAGGCCATCCAACACGTTGGGTGTGCCACTGGCATGGATCATGTAGCCCGAGCGGGTGGTCGGGGCTGCGGTGGCCCGCTGGATGGTGAAGTTCTCCAGTGCGGCGCCACCGGCGGACACCAAAACGCAATAACCGTCCGAGCCGGTGTTCGACAGCAGAACGGTTCCTGCCTCGGACTCACCGCTGAGCGTAAGCGCCTTGTTAATGTAAAGTGTGGAACTGACGGGATAGCTTCCGTCGGCCACGGAGACCGTGCCGTCTGCAGTGGCGGCGTCGATGCCTTCCTGGATGCGGTGGACAGCGCCCGTCTGCGGACTGTCGTCATCCACCCACAGGCTGCTGAAGTCACCCTGGAAACCCAGGAGACCGGGATTCACATCCGTGCCCGTCGCCAGCCAGGGAGTGAAGTCGACTTGGCCGGCGCCAACTCCGGTGATGGACTCGCCGGTTCCGCCGGGATGTCCGGTCACGGTCGGCCCGGTGTCGCTTCCCCACCAATTGCCGCTGCAATTCAGCGGGGCCTCTAGGAGGTGGCTGAAGTCATTGGTATTGCCTTGGAAGTGGTTCCCCTCGAACAAGAACGTGCTGGGCCACCCATTGTAAATGATGACGCTCTCGGCCAGACTGTTGGTGATCCAGTTGTTGCGGACAGTCACGTCCTGCGGTCCACGTGGGCCGTTCAAGGTGTACCAGGACTCAGCCAAACAGGTGAACTCAATTCCCCACAGGTTGTGGTCCAGGATGTTGTTCTCAATGGTCAGGTTGCGGGCAGTCTCCACCCAGATGCCGTCATTGGTCACGTTGTCGTGGATGTTGTTGTTGCGGACCAGCAAATCGCTGCCGCTGGACGTGACGGACTGGATCACCAGCGCGGAGCTGGCTGTGTTGTAGATCTCGTTGTTCTCAATCACCAGGCCCACGTAATCCAGGTGGGTGGTCAGCTTGGGAATCGGGTAGTTGAATCCCTCGGATTCATAGCCCACGTAGATGCCGAAGCCCCAGTGTCCGGGCTGGATGTTGGAGACGGCGCAGTTCGTGATGTGGACGTTGGACAGGCTGCCAGGAATGCTCGCCTCATAGCCGACGATGATGCCGTCCTGGGTGTAGTTGGTCACGTCGAGATTGTTGAACGTGACGTTGCCCGATTTGATCTTCACGCCGGTGGTCCATTGGTCCGGTAGTCCGGTGCCGCTCAGGACGGCACCGTCTTGCCCATTCAAGGTCAGGGCCTTGTTGACCACAACCTGCTCCATGTAGGTGCCGGCGGCAATCTCGATGATGTCCCCGGCACTAGCGGCATTGACGGCCGCCTGAATCGTCGTGTAATCTGTCGGCACGAAGAGCGTCGCTGCCCACGCCTCGCTGGCGATCAAGGGCAGGGCCGCCCAGAGCAGACACGATAACGGTCGTTTCATGGTGTTCTCCCTGTGTCACGACGGTCGCGGGCTCCGTCGCAGATGAAGCCGGCCGACCGGCACCCATCGCGGAGCGCCGGCCGGCCGCATTCGTGTGTTACTTGACCAGAACCAGCTTCTTCTGGTCCGCGAAGCGTCCCGCCTCCAGGCGGTAGATGTAGACGCCCGAGGCCAGTTGGCTGCCGTCCAGGCGCAGCTCGTGGAAGCCGGCCTCGCGCGAACCCTGATTCAGCGTCAGCACTTCCTGTCCCAGCGCGTTGTAGAGGACCAGGCTTACCTGGGCGGCCTCGGGCAGCGCGTAGCGGATGGTGGTGGTGGGGTTGAAGGGGTTCGGGTAGTTCTGCTCGAGGGCGAACTGCGTGGGCAGCGAGCTCTGCAGGTCGTTGGCCGTCACCGCCACGGCCTGGTTGCGGTTGTCGCGGCCGTCCACCGCGGCCAGCACGGGGCTGGCCTTGCCGGCGAAGTGCAGCGTGACACAGCTGCCGTCCACCAGGTTGCCGCCGAAGGACGCGGCGTCCACGATCCAGGCGCCGCCGTCACGATAGAAGAAGACCGGGAAGTCCGCCGAGGCGCTCAGCAGGGCCGCCTCGCACTCCAAGCGGGCGCTGAAGCCCTTCAGCTGGCCGTCCAGGGTCAGGCTGTAGTCTTCGCCCGTTCGGGCCAGGGTCAGGGCCGGGGTGCCGGTGGAGAACTGGTCCACCGGGAGCTGCGGTCCCGTGGGGCCGTAGTTCATGGCGAAGATGATCAGGTCCTCGAAGTTCACCAGGGCGTTGGTCACGCCGTAAGCCGGCAGACCGTAGCTGCTGGAATTGTGCGTCGGGCCGACGTTCATCTCGCGCCCGATGCTGGTGGTGGGGATGGAGCCGTAGACCGCGGCGATCACTGTCAGGTCGTAGGATTCCACGAAGCCGTCATAGGTGCTGGGACCGGTCACGTCGCCCAGGAAGTAGTTGGTGGCCGAGAACACCGCGCTGCGCGTGCTATTGCCCGCGCAGTCCGTGGCCTTCAATACGAAGTCGTAGACACCGCGTGCGGCGTAGGTGTTGTCGGTGGAGAACCATTTGCCCAGAGAGTCAACATGCACAGCCACGCTACCGTTGTAGGAATCATCGGTGCCGTTCCAAGCGGTGGGCAAGCCCGTCGCGTAGGGATATCCCGTCCGCTTCTTCCACAAGAGCGTGTAGCCCGTCTGGTCGCCCGGGGCGATCCAGCTCAAGTTGCAGGCGTGGAAGGCCGGATCGGCGTCCAGGGTGCCGGGGGCCACAGGGGCCACGCGGTCCAGGGTGAACTGGTCGCTCACCACGGAGGAGACCTGGGCCACTCCGTCGTAGCAGCGGAAGGACACGGTAATCGTTCCGTCCAGATAGCCGGCGGGCAGGAAGGTCCAGGTGCCGTCCCAATCCGTGTCACGGATGGGGGTGGAGAGGTTGCTGACGATGGTCGTCCAGGCGTGCGCGCCGCCGACGTCCGTCACCTGGACCTGGATTTCATGCAGGCCCACGTTGTCCGTGGCGGACAGGGCATAGACCAGACTGGTCGGATTGAGGCACTCCACCAATCCGCCCGTGGGGTTGGTATCGATGAACATGACCGGCAGGCTGCCGTCTACGGTGAGAATCTCGTCGGCATCCAACCCTACTGGCGTGATGGGCTGGTTGCTCAGGTTGCGCACCAGGGCCGAGGCCAGGTGCAGGGGTGTGTCGCCCGCGGCAATGCCGTCGAAGGTGAGGCGGAAGAGATCCTCCGGCAAGGTCTGACCGGCGGTCAGTCCGGGGATGGTGATGCTGGCGTCGATGACACCCGGGGAGGATTCGGTCCAGTACATCAGCGGGCCGTCATCGTGGGTGAAAAGGAATTCGAAGGTGGTGAGGTCCAGCGCGTCGGCGTCGTAGGTCAGCGTGACATTGACGCCGCGCCAGGCAGTGCCCGTGGGCACGCAGGCCACGGTCAGCTGAGTGGTGGTCGGAGTGCCCGTCGGGTTCAGGGCAATCCAGTCGGTGCTGAGGCTCTGGGTGATGTTGTAGATGGAGGTCAGGAAATTGGCGAAGTGGACATGGTCGGTGACCGGGTCACCCGTTCCGCCGGGATTGCTGGCGTGGGTCGGGCCGCTGCTGTCTCCCCACCAATTGCCCATGGCCTGCAGGGTTTGGGTGCCGTTGTTCTCCACGGCCAGCGTGTTGCCGTCGAACATGTTGCCAGTCACGTTGACGTCCGTGATGTCGGGAAGGGGGGAACCGATCACGCGCACACGCACGCCGGCGCTCGCACAGCGGTTGAAGGCATTGCCCGTGACGGACAGGGTGCCATCAAAGCCGTCGTAAATGTTGACGGCATGGGCGCCCAGATCGGTGAAGGTGTTGTTGGAAACGACCAGGTCGTTGTTGTTTCCAGCAATGATGAAGCCGGATTGGTCGATCCACCACTCCGATCTGTCCAGGTCCGTGTCGCGCACGGTGTTGCCGCTGATGGTGCCGTGGACGTGGTTGAGATTCAGAGCCCAGCTCTGGTTGTTCTCCCAGGTGTTGTCACGAATGTCCACGTGGTTCGTGCCCGTTCCCCACAGCGAGATTCCGTTGGAGGAGGCACTGCCTGCGAAATAGTTGTCCAGCAAGTTGAAGTACAGGTCGCCCATGGTGCCCGTCAAGTACCAGTTGCCATTGATGCACTCCGGTGCATTGACAAACGCATTGTGCTCGAAGGTCCACGTGTTGTTGAGCTGGTTGATCACGTTGACGAAGCGATAATCAACGTTCGCTCCTGCCTGATTGAAGGTCAGGCCTTTCACGGTGACCGTGATGCCGGCTGCAGTGCCCTGGATGGCGTGCGTGTTACCCACCGGCGCAAGCACGGCTTCGGCAACTCGGGCGCCCATGTTGGGGCTGATGGCCGCGTTGGGACCCTGCAGCGTGAGGCTCTTGTCGATGACCAGCCCTTCGGGGTAGGTGCCAGCGGCGATGTCGATGACATCGCCCGGTGCAGCCGCGCTGATGGCTGCCTGGATGGTCGTGTAGTAGAGGCCCTGGGTCAGGTTGGCCACGGGCATTACGTCGACCGTGTAGTTGTCCACCACGAAACCTTCGCCACCGTAGATCACATAGTTGCTGGCCGTGTCGCCAAAGATCCAATTGAAGCCCCAAGCCTGATTGGTGCCCAGCACATCGGGAGCGCCGCCGCCCACGCCATTGGCCGGGTTGAGGATGTAGGCAACCGGCGGGGCCTCGATGATCAATTCGCCCACGTCTTCGAAGGTGAGCGGATGGTTGCCCACCAAGTTGTGCACCCAACTGGTGTAGGTGGAGGCGCCGGGGGTTTCGTAGACCTTGCAGACTTTGGTTTTGAGGAAGTCCCAGTTGGGCACATCCCAGCGGCTGTCCGCCCACTCCGCATCGGATGGCTCGTTGGCGATCACCGCATAGTGACCCAGGCCGTCCGTGATCCAGACATTCATGTAGGGACCGTAGAGCGATCCGGAGTTGGCCACATTGTCCAATCGGTCGATGTGCAGGGTTTGAATGCGGCTGACCGGTTGGCCACTAATCTGATCCGTGCCCAGGCCGGCCTTCTGGCCGCCCTCAAAAGGCACGAACTCCACGGCGTTCGGCACGTGGGCATTGTTGTTTTGGATGATGGGGGGTGCATTGGTGGTCGAGCCCAGTCGGATGACGAAGGCCTCCCAGCCTGCGTCCACCACAGTGGCAGACACTCCAGCCCGCAGCAGCGGCAAGGCCAGCAGCGCCAAGCCCAAGGATTGATAACGCTTCATCACATGCTCCTGTTGTCGCGCGGCCCGGCGGGGAAATGCGGCGCCGCGTGGTGACCCGGCCGGCCGGAGTCGTGACGGACTCCGGCCGGCCACCCTTCTCGGACTATTTCACCAGCATCATTTTCTGCTGCGCAGTGAAGCCCTGGGCTTCCAGGCGACAGATGTAGAGGCCGCTGGCCAGGGCCGAGCCGTCGAAGCTCAGCTCGTGGGCGCCAGCGCTCTGGGGGCCGTCCTGCAACAGGGCCACCTGCTGGCCCAGGCCGTTGAAGACGCGGATCCGCACCGGGCCGTCCGTGGCCAGGCTGTAGCGGATGGTCGTCACCGGGTTGAAGGGGTTGGGATGGTTGGGGGAGAGGGCGAACACCGCGGGCTGCGCGGGCGCCTCGTCCGTCGAACCGGTCAGCGCCAGCACGCCGTTGGACTCATTGCGGCCTTCGGCGGAAACCAGGCTGACCGCGGCGTCGCGGTCGAAGACCAGCTGGATCACGCTGTCGGAGCCCAGCAGCTCGTTCAGGCCCACCACGTCCACCGTCCAGCCCGTGGCCGTGCGGTAGAAGAGGACCGTGCCCTGGGTGCTGGTGGCGGAGAGCAACTCGGCTTCCGTCTGCAGTTGCGCGCTCAGGCCCAGCAGGCTGCCGTCGGGCAGCAGCTGGCGCAGGGCGCCCGTTCCCGCCAGGCGCAGGCCGGCGGCGTCGGCCAGGCGGCCGGCTTCCTCGCCGCGGCGGATCTGCAGCAGCGGGCTGGTGCCGCACAGGCGGTAGTTCATGGCCAGGATGATCAGGTCTTCGAAGTTCAGCCGGCCGTCGGGGCCGGGCAGGCCAAAGCGCCCCATGTTGTGGGTGGGGGCCACGTCCATCTCTTCATTGGCCGCGCTGGAGAGGTTGCCGTACTGGTTGCCCAGGACCTGCAGGTCCGGGAAGCAGACGAAGCCGTCGTAGCTGCCGTACACCGGGCTGGGGCTCCCGTCGATGGCCCAGTCGCCCAGGAAATAGTTGGTGGCGCTGGCGGGGGTGCTGGCGGCGTCCGCGTTGACGCAGTCGGTGGAGACCAGCACGTAGTCGTAGATGCCGCGGCTGGCATAGGTGTCCGTGGGGAAGTCGTCGTCGTCATAGACGGTGACGCCGGCGCCCAGCACGTCGATCTGCGTGTAGTCGGCGGGCCAGGCGGACAGGCCGGGGCGTCCGGCGGGATAGGGATAAGCGGCGGCGCGCTTGGCGCGGAACAGCTTGTAGCCGTCCAGCTCGCTGCCCGCCGTCCAGGTCAGACGGACGGAGTGGTCGCGCGGCATGGCCGTCAGGCCCGTGGCCGCCGAGGGCGCGCTGTGGTCGATGTGGAATTCAATCGGGTCGGTGGGATCGGACACGTAGCCCACCGCGTCCCAGCTCCGGAAGATGATCGAATAGTCGCCGTCGCCCATCGAGGAAACCGGCACGGTGTAGCTGGGCGTGGCCGCGGGGCCGCTCAAGCCGAGAACCGCCGGCAGCCAACTGGCGCCGCCGTTCAGCGAGTACTCGATGTAGTCCAGCGCCACGTTGTCGCCGGCGCTGAAGTCCACGTCGAAATCGTCGTTGACGCATTCCAGGGCCGCCGTGGTGGCGTCCAGCGTGGGCACGCTGTCGTCCACGTCGATCTCCACGTCCGCGCCATGGCCGCAGAAGATGTCCTGGTTCAACGGGTCGCGCATCACCACCTGGGCGATGTGCACGGCCGTGCCGGGATTGACGTCCTCGCTCAGGCCGTCCCAGGTGATGGTGAACAGGCTGGGCACCGCGCCGCTCACGCCGGGCGTCGGGCCCAGGATGGCGATGGTGATTTCCAGGTGTCCGTTGGGACTGAAGGCCAGGTTGTGCTGGAAAGTGTCGTTGCCCGGATCCGGGGACCAGACCGGGGTGATGGCCACGGGGGCCAGCACGGCGGGATCGTAGTCCACGAAGACCGTCAGCGCGCGATAGGCCAGACTGCCTGCGCCCAGACGATAGTTGGTGGTGACCTGATCGGTGTGCGGCGCGCCGTTGTCCACGGCCAGGTGGTCGTAGAGCGGCTCCTGGTGAACCATGTAGACGCTGCTCTGGGCCATGCCCGCCACGCACTGCGCCACCACGCTGGGGTAGTGGCTGTTGTCGCTGTAGAGGAAGGCCCCGCTGGCGTCCTGCTGGGAGGCCAACCAATGCGCCGCATCGGCGATCTGGTCGCCCATGCCGCTCAGCCGGGTGCCCAGGGTGGTCAGCGCGTAGCCCGTGGTCTGCCAGTCACGGTCGTCGGCCAGCGGCGTGGCGCCGTAGCAGAAGCTGAAGGCACCATCCGGGTAGATGCACTCGAGGAGGATCATCTGCAGGGTGGGCAGCATCTCCGTGTGGGTCCCGGTGGCGGCGAAGGCATCGATCAATCCCGTGATGCCCAGGGTATACCACCAGGTGCGCACTTCGGCGTAGCCGTCGTAATCCCTCCAGGTGGCGTTGGCGGGCTGGAAGAGGCCGGGGTTCAGGTTGAAGGAGTCCTGCCACATCACTTCGGCGATGGCGTCGGCGTCCGCCGCATAGCCACCCAACGCCTCGTGCAGCTTCTGCACGGCCACGGCCCAGCCCCCCAGGTCCCAACCGATGATGCCGTTGGGATAGCCTTGGGTGATGCCTCGCTCGTCGCGCAGAGCTTCGGCAAAGACTGTGGCGCTGCCGTGCGTGGTCAAGTGGTGTTGCCAAATGGCCTGGGCCGCGCTGCGGCAGGCCGCCGGATTGGCGGCGTGCGGCGCGTAATCCAGCAGGAAGATGACGTCGCTGGCGGAACGCACCACGGCCGGTCCCACGGCGATCATGTAGTCGGCCACGTCCGCCAGCGCGGTGGCGTAGGTGGGTTGCGGATCGATCTCCCAGGCCTTCAGCAAGCCCTGGGCAGTCTCGCCCATGGTGTTCTTGGGGCTGGTGGCCGCGCTGTGCTGGAACACGGGCGCCACGCCGAACCAATCCCAGCCCGCGTCGTCCGGATCGCTGTCCAGGCTGCCGTTGCCCGCGTTGTCTTCCGTGACGTCCGCCTGGGCGCGAACCAGGTAGTCGGCGCCCGCTGCCAGTGCGGCACCGAAGTCATTGGGATCGCCGAAGGCGTCGCTGGCCAGGCCGCCGCCCTTGAGCACCACGGGGGCCGGCAGCTCGTCGCCGAAGCGCGAAGCGGGTTGGGGGGCCGCCCAGCTGGTCGCACTGGCGCCCAGGCCGAGCAGGATTCCCAGAGTCAAGAGGCTACGTGTGTGCATGGGGTCCTCTCTGCGTTTGGATCCGGTTCCGTCGGGGGGAAACGGGGCCGGGTCGTGTTGGATCTGTGTCTCGTTGTGTCACGTCTCAGGCGCGCTCAGCGCACCAGCAGCGCCCGCTCCAGGCGCGTCGCGGCGCCTGCCTGCAACTCCAGCAGATAGACTCCGCTGGCCAGCCCGTCGCCGGACAGGCGCAGGGCGTGCGCGCCGGGCTCCAGCCGCCCCGCCTCCAGCCGCCGGACGGTCTGCCCCAGCGTGTTGTAGACGGTGACGCTCACCTCCGCCGTCTCCGGCAGGGTGAAGCGCAGCAGGGTCTCGGGATTGAATGGATTGGGGCAGGCCCCCTGGAAGACCAGGGCCGCCGGCCGCTCCGGACCCGCGTCGTTCTGGATGGCCAGGGGCTGATTGGCGCCGTCCCGCAGTTCGAACTCGGCCACCCGTAGTCCGGCGGGGATGCCGGCGGAGAAGTCCAGCGTCGCCAGCCGGGCCGCGCCGTCTTCGCCGGGCAGCAGGACGCGGTCCAGCAGCAGGCGTCCCGGTGTGGACTGCCGGATCACGGCCTCGCCGGCCACGTCCCTCGGCACCAGCACGGACCCGCCCTCCCAGCACAGCACCAGGTGCAGGCCCAGCCACTCGCCGGCAGGCTCCAGCCGCAGGGCCAGGCCGCCCTCCCGGGGTTCCAGCAGCAGGCGGGTCGGCGAGTCGGTTCGGGCGGCGCCTGGATCGCCGCGCCGGCAGCCCAGGGCCGGTCCGAAGGGCCCGTAGTTCATGGCGAAGATCATCAGGTCCTCGAAGCCCACGCGGTTGTCCGTGAGCGGGATGCCCTCGCGGCTGTTGTCGTCCGTGGGGCCGAAGTCGAGCTGGGGGTCGTAGGCCGGATCGCCCGCCAGCGTGCTGTAGGCGCCGGCCAGGCGCACCAGGTCCTGGACGTGCACGGTGCCGTCCCAGGGCGTGCGCGTGTCCCCCAGCAGATAGTTGGTGCTGCGATCCCGGGCCGTGGCGTCGCCGGGACCCACGTTGCCCGCCAGATCCACGCAGAAGGCCACATAGCGCTGGACGTCGCGCGGGGTCACGGGATCCAGCCAGGACTGGCCGTCGCCCTGGTAGACCAGGACGAAGCCCGCCGCCAGGGCCGCGGCCTCCGTTTCGGGATAGGTGGACATGGGGTCGATGTCGTCGTACTCGGGATAGCGCGAGAGCCCGTCGTCGGACCAGCCGCGCCGATAGAGGCGGACGGCGTGGAAGTCCGGCGCCACGGGGTTGTTCCAGGTCACAAGGCAACCCTGGTGGCGCGGGCGGGCCTGCAACTGGGTCACGTGATACAGCGGCGCCTGGGTGTCCAGGCTGATGGCGTCGCTGAGGGTCGTGCGGTTGCCGTAGCTGTCCCGCAGGAAGGCCCGCACGGTCTTGAGTCCGTCCCCGGCGGAGAGCGTCCAGCTGGTAGGTGCCGGCGGCGCCGTCCAAGCCGGGCTGGGGTTGGCCGGCAGGGTGGCGGACTCGCTCAGGATCCAGCCGGCCAGACTGCCGTCCCCCGGAACCAGGGCGCTGGCCACCAGGGGCTGGGCGCTCCAGGCCTGGTTGCCGGCGGGGTTCAGGGCCTGGATGTCGAAGGTGTAGCCCTGGGGCGCCTGCACGTCCAGGCTCAGGTTGACTTCGTCCGTGGCCAGCACGGGCACCATCTCGTTGTTCGGGCCGCGCAGGGTCGCCCCGTCCAGCTGAATCAGCCCGCTGCCGCCAGCCGGATCGATGGCGTGGAAGAGCTGGCTGAACAGCAGCACGCTCCCCGTCGGGGTCACGCCGGCGGTCTCGCCCAGCAGGGTCTGGGTCACCGTGCGAGTGGCGCCCACGTCGAAGTGGCCGAACCAGCTGTCCGGCTGGCCGGCGAACAGGTCCCCGGCGCCGGGTCCGCCCACGGGCTGCAGGCGGCCGGCGTCCCAGCTGAACTCCACGTTGTAGAGGCGCAGGGGCGTGCCGGGCCCGCCGTCGGGCTGCAGGCTCACCGTCAGCAAGTACTCGTTCACGCCGGTCTCCCAGACCGACCAGAGACCCAGGGTGGTGTCCGGTCCCAGGACCAGTGTGTGCTCGGCCCGGGCTCCGCCGGCCAACAGGAAAACCGCCAGCAGGGCGGTTCGGAACTGCGTGTCACAACCGTGCCGTGTGGTCATGCGAGGGTCCCTTTCGGTTGTGGAATCAGCGCTCAGCGTCCGTCCGTGAAGCGCGCGCGCACCTGGTACAGGCGCTCTGGAACCGTCAGCGGCTCACTCCACCCGGTGGTCGTGGTGCTGTCCAGCAGCTCCCAGGCAGCGCCCCAGTTGGGGCGGCCGTAGATGCGGTAGTCCGCCGTCCAGCCCTGGGAGTTCCAGTCCAGCACCGCACGCGAATTCTCCAGATCGTGGCTGATCTGCAGCCCCAGGTCTGTGCAGGGGGCCTGCAGCGCGGCGGGCAGTTCCAGGGAGGGCAGGACGACGGCGTTCACGTCGAAGAGCAGGTGGGTGGCGGCCTGGAGGTCCACCACGGCGGGCTGCGCCAGCTGGACCTGCACGCGGAACACCATCCCGCTGCCCGTGACGTGCAGTCCGGGGCCCAGGATGGCGGCGTTGACGATCAGCTGGTTGTCGATGATGTCCCGCCAGAAGAAGGTCGGCCCACCGGATTGGAACCAGCTTCCCTGCTGGACCTGGGCTTCCACCAGCGTGACCTGGGTGGGGTCGAAGGGGATGCGGATGTCGTAGGATTTCAAGGTCTGCCCGGGCTGCAGTTCCACCCGAACCTCGAGCCAAAGCGTGGTGTAGGGTTCGGCGCACTCGGGCATGACCAGCCGCACCAGCGCTTGGGCCCGGGCGCCGGAAGCGGCCACTAGCAGGACCAACAGGCACAGAGAAGCCCTCTGGAGAACACTCATGTCGAACCCCGTAAAATCAGTATAGATGTGAGTCAACTGCCGCAAGGGGGAGCATCGCTCGCCGAACCGGATCACGGACACCCACAAGCCAGGGGGGCTGGAAGGCGGGGCATCCGCCCATGGTGGCGAGGACACCATGGGTGTGGCCTTGGCGGCAAGCTTCATGCCAGTAGCGCGGCACTCCACCCTGTGCCAGTATTAACACGAGCTTAGATCGGAATTCCGTCTATGCTTCAGCAATTGAACCAGGGCCAAGTGTCTAGAATCGGGCCAGTGAGAGGGCCCGAGTTGCGGAATTTCAGGCAAAGTCAAGAGAAAGTGATTTATCATCAATCTGTTAGTCTGACACCAGAGCAGAGCGGTGCCGCAGTCGATTGGGTCGGATCTTGAACAGTGAGAACAGCCTCGTCACATCCCGGCTGTGAGCCCGCTCACATGCCCGGGGATTGATACGTTGGGCCGCCCCGCCCCAAACCCAGCTGGAGTGCGCATGGCGCTGGAAGCTCCCACCCCTTGGCGACTGGCCGGCCTGCTGGCGGTCTGTCCGCTCAGCGCCGCCCTGGCCCTGGTCCGCCAGGTCCCGGCGGACTGGCCCACCATCCAGGAAGCCATGCAGTCGTCCCAGGATGGCGACACCATTCTGGTGGCCGCCGGCGCGCACGCCGGCCCGGTGGATTTCCTGGGGCGCGCCGTGCGCCTGGCCAGCGTGGCCGGAGCGGAGGCCACATTTCTGACGGCTCCGGGGGCGGGCTCCATCGTGCGCTTCGTGAATGGCGAAGGTCCCGGCTCCATGTTGGAGGGCTTTACCCTGAGCGGCGGGGAGGCCACGGGCGAGGCGGGCCTCTGCGGCGGCGCGCTGCGGGTCGAGAACTCCGCGCCGCTGATCCGGGGCAACATCCTGCGGGACAACGACGCCCTGCTGGGCGGGGCGGTCTGCCTGCTGCAGAGCGGCGCCCGGCTGGAGAACAACCGCATCGCGGGCAACCAGGCGGAGATGGGCGGCGGCGTCTACGTCCAGGGCGGCGCGCCGCTCTTCCTGGACAACCAGCTGCTGGACAACAGCTGCCATGGCGCGGGCTACGGCGGCGGCCTGGCGCTGGAGAACTGCGCGGCCACGCTGCAGGGCAATCAGCTCTGGGGCAATTCGGCCCGGCTGGGCGGGGCCCTTTCGTGCCGGGGCACGGGAGCAAGCGCCGTGCAGCTGCTGCGCAACAGTCTGGCGGGCAACTCCGCCAGCGTGGGGGGCGCCCTCTACCTCCACGACTGCCAGCCCGAGCTGGAAGCCTGCATCCTGGCCTTTTCCACGGCCGGGGAAGCCCTGTTCTGCAACGGCGCCGCGCCCGCGCTGCGCTGCAACCTCGTGTTCGGCAACGCCGGCGGGGACGAGTGGTGCGGCACGGATCTGGGCGGCAACCTCACGGCCGATCCGCTCTTCTGCGACCTCGCCGCCGGCGACTTGCGTCTCCAACCCGGCTCGCCGGCCTGGAGCACGGACTGCGGGACGGCCGGCGCCCTGGCCCTGGATTGTGACGGGCTGGACCTGCCCGCACCCGCGGCGCTGCGGCCCCGCGGACTCTGGCTGGACGCCCCGCATCCCAATCCCTTCAACCCGGCCACCCAGCTGGTCCTGCACCTGGACCAACCCGCCCCCGTCCGCCTGACCATCCACGACCTGGCCGGCCGGCGTGTGGCGCTGCTGCTGGACGGCCCGTTGCCCGCGGGCGTCCACCGGGTGTCCGTCCAGGCCGCCAGCTGGGCCAGCGGCCTCTACCTGGCCGTGGCGCAGAGTCCCCACGGCACCGCCACCCGCAAGCTCCTCTTGCTGCGCTGACGCGGCTCATCCGCCCCGTTCCGGTTGATTTGCGCCAAGGTGGTTCCGCTCCCGGCCCGCCGCCCAGCCGCGAACATCACTAAAACCATTCATGGACAACAGGATCACTCGTGTTCCGTCTGGGCACGGGATTGGCTTGGGCGCAGGGCGTGAAGACAACAACCACGCCATAGAGGAGATCACCATGTCCATGAATCGAACGGCACTTCTGCTTTGCCTGTCCCTGCTCAGCCTGCTAGCCCTGGCGCCGACGCCGGCCGCCGCCCAGGAGCCGGCCTACGGCTCGGGCATCGTGGTGGACGGCAACCCAGGCGAGTGGGACCTGGACGACGATTTCTTCTCCCACATGTACAACGGCGGCCGCAACACGCCCTCCTGGCCGGGCTACGCCATCCTCTCCACGCTCTACCTGCGCTACGACTGCGACGCCCAGCTGCTCTACGCGCTGGTGCTGGACGTGGAGAACGACGGCGAACTGGTCAACGTCTCGGCGGGCGACGCCTGGCTCAAGCTCTACAACGTCGGCCTGCCGGGCAGCAAGCTCATCGACGGCAACGGCGACGGCGGCACCACGCCGCGGGCCTTCCGCTGGGTGCGCACCATGCCCAGTGATCCCAATTCCCTGGTCATCGGCTACGAGGCCGTGGCCCAACTGGACGAAGCCAGCTACGCCAGCTTCGAGGCCCACCTGAAGATCGGTGGCGCCACCTCCTCCACGGGCAAGCACGCCCAGGGCAACGCCATCCCGCTGGTGCTGAACTGCGAGGCCGAGCCCCCCACGGTGGGCGCGGTGGAGCAGCCCGTCGACCTGAGCCTGAGCCCGGCCCATCCCAACCCCTTCAACCCGGCCACCAGCTTGACGGTCACCCTGGAGCGGACCGGTCCGGCCAGCCTGCGCGTCTACGACATGGCCGGCCGCCAGGTGGCGAGTTTGTTCGACGGCCTGCGGGCGGCGGGTCCGCAGAGCGTGCTCTTCCGCGCCGACGGCCTGCCCAGCGGCGTCTATTTCGCCGTGCTGACCAGCGAACAGGGGGTCACGTCTCAGAAGCTGCTGCTGCTTAAATAGTTCGACATACATCCGGAGCTTGAAAGGCGGGCTGCGGCCCGCCTTTCGCATGCCTGGGCTGCCGGATTCCGCACAGTCCGGACAGTGGAAGACAAAGCTGGGGCGTCGAAAACTTATGCAGGCCTAAGAAAATCAATGACTTGCGAGGTCGTGAAGAAATGGCATCGGGTTTGCAGTTTGAGTCGCGCCCTGAAAACTGCACTATTCAACATCAGACCAGAAAGTGGGGACTCCATGTCCTTCAATCGACGCATCCTCCAGGTCAGCCTGCCGCTGCTTTGTCTGCTGGCGCCGTTGACCACCCCGGCCCACGCGCTGGAGCCGGCCTACGGCAGCGGCATCGTGGTGGACGGTCAGCCCGGCGAGTGGAACCTGGCCACGGACTTCTTCTCCGAGATGTACAACGCCGGCCGCTACGACATGAACTGGGGCGGCTACGCCGTGCTCTCGACCCTCTACCTGCGCTATGACTGCGACGCCAAGCTGCTCTACGCGCTGGTGCTGGACGTGGAGAACGACGGCGAACTGGTGGACGTCTCCGCCTCCGAGGCCTGGCTCAAGCTCTACGGCATCGGGCTGGCGGGCAACCTGCTGATCGACGGCAACGGCGACGGCGGCACCTTGCCGCGCGACTTCGAGTGGGTTCGCACCATGCCCAGCGATCCCAATTCCCTGGTCATCGGCTACGAGGCCGTGGCCCAGCTGGACGAGGGCGACTACGCCGACTTCGAGGCCCATTTGAACGTGGCCGGCGCCACCTCTTCCACGGGCAAGTACAGCCAGGGCAACGCCATCTCCCTGGGCCTCCGCTGCGCGCCCACCGTGGACGCGGACGCGCAGCCCGCGGCCTTCCGCCTGAGCCCGGCCCAGCCCAATCCCTTCAACCCGGCCACCACCCTGACGGTGGAGCTGGCGCAGACGGGACTGGCCAGCCTGAAGGTCTACGATCTGGCGGGCCATGAAGTGGCGAGCCTCTTCGATGGGATCCTGGCCGCCGGCACGCGCAGCGTCCCGTTCCAGGCCGGGGCCCTGCCCAGCGGCGTCTACGTCGCCGTCCTGCAGAGCGCGGCGGGCCTGCAAAGCCAGAAGCTGCTGCTGCTCAAGTAAGCGCCACCCTATCCGGTTGCAAAAGAGGCGGGCTTGGCCCGCCTCTTTTATTCTGCACAGCCCGATTTCGAACAGTTGTCTTGTACTGTTTCGACAAAGCTGACTGGGGAGAGTTATGAGTCCCTAAGAAAATCAACGACTTACGGGTTTGAGTCAACCTTGGCACTGGGTTTGCGAAGCCGTCTGCGCCCTGAAACCTGAAGAAACCATTCATCCAAATCGAAAGAAGGATACCCCCATGTCCTTGCAGCGACTTCTCGTGCGCATCAGCCTGCCCATGCTCTGGATGCTGGCGGTGCAGACCTCTCCCACCTCCGCCCAGGAACCGACCTATGGCGGCGGCATCACCGTGGACGGCGACCCCGCCGATTGGAACTTGGGCGCGGATTTCTTTTCCGAGCTCAGCAATAGCGGCGTGGTGGACCCCGCCTGGCCCGGCTACGCCGTGCTCGCGCGCTGCTACCTGCGCTATGATTGCAACCAGGACCGGCTCTCCATCCTGGTGCTGGACGAGGCGGCCGACGCCGCCCTGCCCGTGGCGGACGCGGCCCGCGCCTGGGTCAAGGTCTACGGCCAGGGCTGGGGCGACGATTTGCTGATCGATGGCACCGGCGCCGGCAACACCTCGCCCCGCGGCTTCGCCTGGGTCCACCAGACCACGGGCGATCCCCTCTCTCCGGTCATCGGCTACGAGGCGTATGCCGAACTGCCGGCCAACGCCTACGCCAGCATCGAGGCGCAGCTGGGGTACGACGGCGCGCTGGCCTCCACGGGCAAGCACGTCTCCGGCTTCGACGGCGGCACCTTCAACGCCGAACTGGAAGCCCTGAACCAGACCGGCAGCACGCGGATCCGCGTGCAGTACCCCTTCAACGGCGGCCCGGCCTATTTCCCCAGCACGGAGATCGATCTGGACGGCGACGGCACGGCGGAGCTCAACATCCCCAGCTGGTGCATCGACACGGACCACACCATCAACCAGAACACCTGGTACTGCACCGAGCTGGTCTCGTCCTACAATTATCCCAACGGCCTGGACGACACGCGTTGGGAGAACCTGGACGTGGTCAACTGGATCCTCAACCAGGCTTTCGTGGGCCAGTCCTCCGGCGGCTTCGGCACCTACACCTACGGCGACGTGCAGCTGGCCATCTGGAGCGTCATCGACAACGCCAGCGCGCCCAACCACCTGGGATCCTACGACGCCAACCGCGTCGACCAGATCCTGGCCCTGGCCGCCGTGGCCGTGGGCCTGGACGACGTCGCGGTCACCTACGAGCCGCCCTGCGACGGCGTGGTGGGCCTGATCCTGGTGCCCACGGATTGCGGCAGCTCCTTTGGCCAGTTCCTGGTGGGCCAGATGCTGGTCTCCGAGTACCCGAACATCTGCACCTCCTACGACCTGCCCCTGCTGATCCTCTGCGACGGCATCACGGTGGGCGAGGTGGACCAGCCGAACGCCTTCTCCCTGGCGCCGGCCCAGCCCAACCCCTTCAACCCTGAGACGGTGCTCACCGTCGTGCTGCCCGAGACGGGACCGGCCAGCCTGCGCGTCTTCGACGTGGCCGGGCGTGAGGTCGCCACCCTGTTCGACGGCCTGATGGCGGCCGGCGAGCAGCGCGTGCGCTTCCGGGCGGAGAACCTGCCCAGCGGCGTCTACGTGGCCGTGCTCGAGAGCGCCGGCGGATTGGCCAGCCAGAAGCTCTTGCTGATCAAATAGCCTGGACGAGTCCGTCCCCCAAGACGGAGTCATGCACCCCATCCATCCCCCGTCGGCTCGGCCGGCGGGGGATTTTCTTGTGCGCCCGGCTGGGCCCGGGGAGGCGCGGCGGCTCCCGCAGGCTGGGGCAGATCCACCAGGGGCTGGTTGGATTCCCCCAGCGGGCGCTCCATCGAGGGTCCGGCAAGCGGTAGAGGACTGGAAGTGGAACTATATGAATGGCAACAAGATCACAGGGAATACCCATCCAAGAATGGAGCACGACCAAAGCTGGCACGCGAGTTGCCGAACAGGACAAAACGAAATGCCCTGACAAGACCGGAAAATCATAAATCAAAGCTGGAGAACGCTATGTTCCGCATGAAATTCGTTGGTGTTGCCGCGTTGGTTCTGGTCACTCTCGCCCCGAACGCCGCCCAGGCCCAGGAGCCGAACTACGGCGCCGCCGTGAGCGTGGACGGCGACCCCGCCGACTGGAATCAGGTCGAGGACTTGTTCGCCCCGCTCTATCTGGCAGGCGTTCCCGATAGCAACTGGCCCGGCTACGCCGTGCTGGCGCACAGCTTCCTGCGCTACGACTGCGACGCCCAGTTGCTGTCCATCCTGGTGCTGGACGAGTCGGGCGACGACCGGCTGCCCGTGGCGGACGCGGCCCAGGCCTGGTTCAAGGTCTTCGGCCAGGGTTGGGCGGACGACCTGCTGGTGGACGGCGCCGGCGCGGGCAACACGTCTCCGCGCCAGTTCGCGTGGGTCCACCAGAGCGCGGGCGATCCCCAGTCCCCGGTCATCGGCTACGAGGCCAGCGCCCAATTGACGGAAGCCGCCCTGTCCAGCATCGAGGCCAGCCTGGGGTACGCGGAGATTCCGGCCTCCACGGGCAAGCACGTCACGGGTTTCGATCACGACAGCTTCGAGGCCGGCCTGGCCGCGGTCAACGAGCTGGGCAGCACGAAAATCCGCGTGCACTTCCCCGTCGCCGGCGGCCCGGCCTACTTTCCCTCCACCGAGATCGACCTGGACGGCAACGGCACGGCGGAACTGGACATTCCCAGCTGGTGCATCGACACGGACCACACCATCAACCAGAACACCTGGTACTGCACCGACATGATCTCGTCCTACAACTATCCCGACGGCCTGGACGACACGCGCTGGGAGAACCTGGACGTGATCAACTGGATCCTCAACCAGGGCTTCGTGGGCCAGTCCTCCGGCGTGCACGGCACCTACACCTACGGCGACGTGCAGCTGGCCATCTGGAGCCTGATCGACGACAGCAGCGCGCCCAACAGCCTGGGTGCCTACAGCCCGGACCGCGTCAACCAGATCCTGGCCACGGCCGCCATGACCGTGGGGCTGGATGATCCCGCGGTGGGCTACGAGCCGTCCTGCGACGGCGTGGTGGGCCTGATCCTGCTGCCCACCAACTGCGGCTCCACCACCGCCCAGTTCCTGGTGGCCCAGCTGCTGGTCTCCGAGCTGCCCGTGCTCTGCGAGTCCTATGACACGGCCCTGGCCCTGGAGTGCGCGCCCATCGTCGTCGGCCACGACGGCCGGACGGAGGCCTTCGCCCTGGCGCCGGCCCAGCCCAACCCCTTCAACCCCGTGACCAACCTGAGCGTCACCCTGGCCGAGACCGGTCCGGCCAGCCTGAAGGTCTACGACATGGGCGGCCGCGAAGTGGCGACCCTGTTCGACGGCATGCTGGCGGCCGGCACGCGCAGCATCCAGTTCCAGGCCGGCGGCCTGCCCAGCGGGGTCTACATCGCCGTCCTGCAGAGCGCCGGCGGCGTCCAAAGCCAGAAACTCCTGCTGCTCAAATAGTCTGGTCATCCCCCCCGGGACGACGGATCCTCCTCCCCGCAAGGCCCGGCCCCAGCGCCGGGCCTTGTCTATTCTTGGGGAGCATCGTTCCGAAACCAGGCACGACTCCAACCGAGCAGGATCAAAGCCAAGCCGGGCCGGATTGCGGCCAGCCAATTGAAGGATTCACCGGGTAGGGCAAGAGCGCCATCCGGGCCGTCGGTGATAGTCGGCAGGTGGAATTGGAAGGGGCTTGCCACCAATGTGAAGAGCATGTAGACGATGGCCCCCAGCCAGGCGGCGCGCCGGCGGCGGAGCAAACCCAGGCCCAGGATCAGGCCCAGAACCCCGGTCAGGCATTGATAGACGCGCCAGAGTCCGACGCCTTCCCAGATTCCCAGCAAACGGAAGGAGGCCGCGCCCTTGAGCAGCAGCGGGTGTTGGCTGAAGATGAAGAGCACCCCGCTGGCACTGAGGACCAACGGCAGGCCCACCAACAGCACGGTCATGGGCATGTCGGTCCACGAGGGGTGGGGATCCAGCATTTCCACGGTGGCCTTCAGTCTGGGACGCCGGATGGCCAGGAGAAACAGGGCGGGCAGGACCAGCAATAGGACGCCGGTCATGGCAGCGCTGATGCGGAGTATGCCTGCGTCGAGGTTGGGAGGCGCCAGAAGAAGGAGCGTGCTACTGGTCGACACGCCGATGACCAGCAGCATCCAGGCATGAGCCTCGGCCAGATTGCGCGCCCAGCGCCGGGCGAAAAACAGACCCCCGCCCAGGATCAGCAGGGGCGCCGCCATCAGGAAGAAGGCCAGGACCGCGAGACCCCTGGAGGGCATGGCCTGGGAGTCGGGAGTCGGCGGGAGAGGCGCCACGAAGAACAGCGCTCCAATAGAGAGCATGACCAGTGCAACGGCCAGCAGCCAGCTGCCCAGCAGAAACAGCAGGCCGCGACCGGGTGGTGGCGGGAGTTCGGACGTGGTGCTGGACAGATTGGCGGGGGACTCGAAGAATTCCGGCTCTGCCGGGGTGGACGACGAAGACTCAGGTTCAACCTGCATGACGCGCTCCGTGCTAAGAGTGGGAGCGCAAGGTATTCAAGAATCCACCAAAATGCCCCTTCAATCCTCTGTGTCTCCGTGCCTCTGTGTTGAATCCGTCCCTCGAGCCGAACGAACCGCGCGGGCCGCGCACCGAACGCGAGGCAGGCGCTATCTTGGCGACCCGGCGGCCGATGGAGTTCCCGGAAGGCGGCGGACCACAAGGAGATCCCGATGGAGCGCGTTCCGGGCGTCCTGCCCCACAGCGAAGAAGCCGAAAAATCCGTCCTCTCCGCCATCCTCATCGGACCGGCGGCGCTGGACCGCGTGGTGCAGGTGCTGCGCGGCCCGGACGACTTCCACCAACTCGCCCACCGGCTGATCTACGAGGCCATGCTCGGCCTGGCGGACACGGGCTCGCCCTGCGACATCCTGTCCGTGGAGCGCGAGCTGAACCGCATGAGCCAGCGCGGCAAGTCCAAGGGCGACTGCCTGGCCGAGGCGGGCGGGCTGGACTATCTGCAGCAACTGGCGCTGGTGGTGGAATCGGCGGCCAACGCCGAGTATCACGCCGGCATCGTGCGCGAGAAGGCCCTCCTGCGGCAGATCATCCGCACTACCGACCGGCTGATGCAGGAGGCCTGCTCGCCGGGTTCCGACCCCACCGACCTGCTCAACATGGCCGAGAGCGACTTCTTCCAGCTGCACCAGGGCATCGCGTCCCAGGATTTCGTCGGCATGCGCCAGCTGATGGGTCGTACCATCGAATTGCTCGAAAAAATGGATGAGGGCCAAGGCCTGCTGGGTGTGGACACGGGCTATCACGTGCTCAACCACATCACCAGCGGCTGGCAGCGCACGGACATGATCATCCTGGCGGCGCGGCCCTCCATGGGCAAGACGGCCCTGGCGCTGAACTTCCTGCTCAAGGCCGCCCGCGTCGGCACGCCGGTCCTGATGTTCAGCCTGGAAATGAGTTCCGAGCAGCTGGCGTATCGCTTGCTGTCAACCGTGGCGGGCGTTGACAGCCGCACCATTCGCACCAAGCGCTGGGGAACGTCGGCAGACACCCACAAGCGCATCGGCCGGGCCGTGCAGGAGCTGGGGGACATGCCCATCTTCATCGATGAAACGCCCGGCATCGGCGTGGCCGAACTGCGCTCCAAGGCCCGGCGCGCCGTCAGCCTGCACGGCGTCAAGTTCATCGTGGTCGACTACCTCCAGTTGATGAACCTGCCCCCCCGGGCGGAGAGCCATCAGCTGGGCATCGCGCAGATCTCCAAATCACTCAAGGCGCTGGCCAAGGAATTGAACGTGCCCATCATGGCGCTCTCCCAGCTCAGCCGCCAGGTGGAGCAGCGCGGCGGCGACAAGCGCCCCATGCTCTCCGATCTGCGCGACTCGGGCGCCATCGAGCAGGACGCCGACCTGGTGCTCTTCGTCTACCGGCCCGAGATGTACGAGCAGACGGATTCCCAGGGCAACCCCACCGCCGGGCGGGCGGAGGTGATCATCGGCAAGCACCGCAACGGCCCCACCGGCGCGGTCTCGCTGCATTTCAACAAGGACATCGGCCTCTTCAGCGAACTCGACCTGAGCCAGGGCGCGGCGGAGGGCGGCCGGGCCGAGGTGGAGTTCCACGTGCCCGCGCGCCGGCGCCGCGGCGGCGAGGGGGGCGAGTCCTGATGCCACGCTTGCCCCAACACGACGCCACCCCCGTGGACGGCCCGCTGGACCGCGCTTACTTCGATCGCGAATTCGAGCTCCTGCTGGCCGTCTTCCACGAGTACATGCCCGAGGCGGGCGAGGGCCGGCTGCGCGCCGCCTACGAGTACGCCTACGAGCTGCACGACGGGCAGCTGCGCAACACGGGCGTGCCCTACATCGACCATCCCCTCCAGGTGGCCCGCATCCTGGCCCACCTGAAGATGGACCCGGACACGCTGATCGCCGGCCTGCTGCACGACACGCTGGAGGACTGCGCCGAGAAAGGCGTGACGGTGGGCACGCTGACGGAGCGCTTCGGCGAGCACGTGGCCATGCTGGTGGACGGCGTCACCAAGATCGGCGACCTCAAGTTCCGCTCCTTCGAGCACCAGCAGAGCGTCAACTACCGCAAGATGCTGCTCAGCATGTCGCGGGACATCCGCGTGATCTTCGTCAAGTTCGCCGACCGCCTGCACAACATGCGCACCCTGGACGGCCTCAAGCCCGAGAAGGCCGAGCGCATCGCCCGTGAGACACTGGAGGTCTACGCCCCGCTGGCCCACCGCTTCGGCATGGGTTCCATCAAGTGGGAGCTGGAGGACCTCTGCCTGAAGATCCTCGAGCCGGAGTTCTACCGCGAACTGGTGGAGAAGATCGACTTGAAGCGCGAGGAGCGCGAGGCTGTGATCGAGGAGGCCGTGGCCCCGCTGCGCCAGCGGCTGGCCGAGTACGGGCTGAAGAACTTCCGGATTTTCGGGCGCCCCAAGCACTTCCATTCCATCTGGACGAAGATCCACAAGCGCCAGAAGACCTTCGAGGAGATCCTCGACCTGTTCGCCGTTCGCATCATCGTGGAGAAGGTGGAGGACTGCTACTTCGCCCTGGGCGTGGTCCACAACCAGTACATGCCCATCCACGAGCGCTTCAGCGACTACATCGCCACGCCCAAGACCAACGGCTACCAGAGCCTGCACACCAAGGTGGTGGGGCCGCGCGGCCGCACGCTGGAGGTGCAGATCCGCACCCAGGAGATGCACCGCGTGGCCGAGTACGGACTGGCCGCGCACTGGATCTACAAGGAAGGCGGCAACGCCGACGAGCAGCTGGACCAGTTCTTCGCCTGGATCAAGCAGGTGCTTTCGGAGGACAGCCTGGAGGAGAGCTCGAAGGAGTTCCTCGAGGGCTTCAAGATCAACCTCTACCAGGACGAGATCTTCGTCTTCAGCCCCAAGGGCGACCTCTACAAGTTGCCGCGCGGCTCCACGGCCATCGACTTCGCTTTCGCCGTGCACACCAACGTCGGGCTGACCTGCATCGGCGCCAAGGAGAACGGGCGCATCGTGCCGCTGGACCAGGCTCTCTCCAGCGGCTGCACGGTGGAGATCATCACCTCCAAGACGCCCAGCGCCAGCCTGGACTGGCTGCGCATCGTGCGCAGCACCAAGGCGCGCAGCCGGATCAAGCGCTGGCTGAAGGAAAGCCAGTGGGCGCAGTCGGTGGAGCTGGGCGAGGAGGTGCTGCGCCGCGAGCTGGACAAGGCGAACGTGCCGCTCAAGAGCCCGGAGGTGGACGCTACGCTCCAGGCCCTGGGCTACTCCACACGTGAGAAGGGGCTGGCGGCCATCGGCAGCGGGGACCTGCCCATCGCCAACCTGATCCGGCGCATCGCGCCCCAGGAGAAGCCCGTCACCGAGGGCCTGCTCACGCGGATCTTCCGCCGGGGCAGCCGGGGCACGGACAACGCCGTGCGCATCCAGGGCATGGGCAACCTGGTGATCCAGTTCGCCCGCTGCTGCCAGCCGCTGCCCGGCGACGAGATCGTGGGCTTCGTGGTCACCGGGCGCGGCGTGAAAGTCCACCGGCGCAATTGTCCCAACATCAGCCAGATGCTCGCCCAGCCCGACCGGATGGTGGAAGTGGCCTGGGACAGCCCGCGCGACCAGCAGTTCAACACGCGCGTGCGGCTGGTGGCCCGGGACCGCAAGCACCTGATCCGCGACATCACGGAGACGCTCTCCAAGCTCGAGGTCAACATCCTCCAGTTCACCATGCGCAAGCAGGACGACCTGGCCATTGGGAAGTACATCCTGGAGGTGAAGGATCTGACCCACCTGACGCAGATCCTCAAGCGCCTGCGGGCGATCCCCAAGGTGATCCTGGTGGAGCGTCACGACCAGGGCGCCGACTGGTGACCCGCCACTGATTCCTCACCACAGAGACACAGAGACACAGACGATTTGCTGGACTTGGCCTGGGTCGGGCGTGGGACTTCCGGCAATCTGCCAGAGGGCTTGATCATCAGGGCCTCACCCCCATCCCGTCCTTCCCCCACTTCGCGGGGGAAGGGGTCGCGCAAGCGGACGTGGATGGGACGCGTGAGGTGAAGGCCTTCAGGCCTGAACCAGAACCAGGTGGTGACGCCGTCAGGCGGAACCAACTACGTGGCACGAGGAATGCGTGGCAGCGGCTAGCGGAAGGCCACCGTGAGGTGGCCTGACTCTAGCCGTTGAGAAAAAGCGCCTCTTTGGCTCCACCTTTCTGGCGCAAGCAGAAAGGTGGAAAACAAGGCCTCCGGCAGTCTCCGGGAGAACCAGTGAGGGCATGGGATTCCCCGGTCAAGCCGGGGGATGACAGGCGTTGGGCCACCTTTCTGGCGCAAGCAGAAAGGTGGAAAACAAGGCATCCGACAGATGAACAAGATGCGGTGAACCCCCATCCTAACCTTCCCCCTTGCAGGGGGAAGGGAATAGTGGATTACCCAATGACTCCGGCCGATGAAAAAAGCCCGCCCCCGGCGGGAACCGGCGCGCCGCCCCCGCCGTTCAGGGGCGTCCGTTTGCTGTGTCGCGACGGCCTGACACCGGCCCGGCTGGCGCCCGTGCTGGATCCCCTGCCCGCGGGGCCGCCCGAGTGCCGGGACGGGGAGCGGCCCGCTGCCGTGCTGCTGGCCCTGCGCCCGGGCCGGCGGGGTCCCGAGGTGCTGCTGGTGCGCCGCTCCGCGCACCTGGACGAGCACGCGGGGCAGATCGCCCTGCCCGGCGGGCGGATGGATCCCGGGGACGCGGATCCCGCGGCCACGGCCCTGCGCGAGGCGCTGGAGGAGGTGCGGCTGGATCCCGGCCAGGTCCGGCTGCTGGGCGCGCTGGGGACGATCCGCGTGCCCGTCTCGCGGCATCACGTGGTGCCCGTGGTGGGCTGGCTGGACGATGGGGCCAGGGTGGCGCTGGGCAGCGCGGAGAGCAGCGAATTGTGGTTCACGCCCGTGGCGGAACTGGCCGAGCTGGCTCAGCCGGCCTGGCTGCGCGGGCAGGCGGCCTGGGAGTTTCCCCTCCCCGGCGCCCGGGTCTGGGGCATGACGGCCTGGGTGTTGGGGGATTTCCTGCGGCGCCTGGACGATCTGGACACGCGGACGGCAGACCCGAACCCGGACCGCCAGTTTGCAGGATAGCTTGGAAGGCTTTACCATTGCGCGCCGGTCGCCGGTGACCGCGCGGATTCAGGACTGGAGCGAGCATGAGACGGTTTTTTCCCGCAGCTGCATTTTTCCTGCTGCTCATGGGCTTCCTCAACGGAGGCTGTGCCACCCGTGAGAGCTACAAGCTGTCGTTGGTCTTCACCTCGGATTGTACCGGCTACCTCGAGGACTGTGGCTGACACAGCAAGAAGCTTGGCGGTCTTGCCAGGCGTCAATATGTGGTGGACAGCCTGCGCGCGCTGATCGGTGCCGAACGCATGGTGCTGGTGGACGCGGGCAACATCCATTCCTTCAAGAAGGATGACGCGGCCGTTCGTGAGGCGGGCTTCATCCTGAAGATGATGGGTCGGCAGAAGTACAACCTGGCCGTGATGGGCCCCAAGGACTACGCCCTGCCGGACAGCCTGCGTCAGGCCATGCTGGCCGCGTCGGCCTTCCCGTGGATCGGCACGAACTTCGCCGAATCGGGTCGGCCCAAGGGCGTCCAGGAAGTCTGGATCCAGAAATTTGACGGGGTGCGGGTCGGTGTCTTCAGTTACGTCGATCCCAGCTGGATCGCCAACAACATGAAGGCCGAGGAGATCGCGGACAACCTGGAAGCCACCGCCCGGGATCTGGCCAAGCGCTGCGACGTGGTGGCCATGGTGGCCTTCACCGACGTGAACAATCCCGAGCCCCTCGCCCGTCGGGTGAATGGCTTGGTGGACATGATGATCCTCGGCGGTGTGAACACGCCCTGGATGACGCCGCGCCGGGAAGGCAGCGTGACCATCGGCAACGCGGGGGACCGCGGCCGGCATATCGCGCGCTTCGACCTGCTCCTGAACAAGGAGAAGAAGCTGGTGGCCACGGACTACCAGGTGGTGGTGCTGGGCCATGACCTGCCGGTGGATCCCGTGGTGACCCAGCTGATGGACGATTTCAAGCTGGAGCAGGAGCGCGTCAAGCAGGCCGCCCTGGAGAAGCTGCGGCTGGAGAAGCTGGCCCTGCTCAACCTGAAGGCCGCGGACATGCCCGGCGCGGGCAGCCCCCTGCGCTACACCGGGGAGAAGGATTGCCGCGAGTGCCACATGGACCAGCACAATTCCTGGCGCCAGACCGTGCACGGCCGGACCTTCAGCGACCTGATCCGCAACCGCGAGAGCGAGAACGAGCAGAAGGTCAAGCGTTCGGTGACGGGCTGGCTGGAGGAGAGCGGCTTCGTGGACCGGCGCGAGAGCTCGCACCTGTACAACGTGCAGTGCGAATCCTGCCACGGGCGGGGCAGCGAGCACGTGAAGAGCAAGGGCGGCGCGCTGGAGACCCTGATCAAGCCGGAGACCACTTGCCTGCGCTGCCACGACACGACCAATTCGCCCAACTTCGATCTGCAGGCCGGGCTGAAGCTGGCGCATCCGGCGCTGGCCGCCACGCCGGTGACCGCGCCCAAGGGGCCGGAGTCCACGGCGCCCAAGGCCACGTTGACACCGGGGGACAAACTCAAGCTGGGTGACAAGGCCCCCGCCGCCACCAAGCCCAAACCCACCAGCACGGCGCTGCCGCCCACCCAGCGCGGCACCACGCCCGTCTCGCCGCCACCGGGCGACAAGAAGAACTGACGGCTCCCGGCGGGCGGTCTCACGACGAGGCCGCCCGCTTTCGCGTTGACCCGGACCCCGCCTCGCGGGCTCGGGCGATTGGTATCCTGAGCGCCGTGTAACACGGGGGTGCGGCATGCGACATCCGGGCAGGTGGGTCATGATCCTGGCGCTGGGGCTGGCGCTGACGGCGGGGCAGGGCTGTCGCGAGCGCAGCGGCCGGCTGCGCCTGGTGTTCAGCGCGGACACCCGCGGCGTCCTGGCGGATTGCGGCTGCGGCACGCCGTCCTGCGAGCTGGCCCGGCGGGCGGGCAAGCTGCGCGAGCTGCGCCAGGACGGCGGAGCGCCCCTTATACTGGTGGACGGCGGCAACCTCCACGGTCCGGAGCTGGATGAGCCCGCCCGGCGCACGGCCCTGGAACTGAGCCGCCTGCTGGGCCTCATGTGGTACGACGTGGTGGTGCTGGGTCCGGAGGACGCCCGCCTGCCCCACGAGGAGCGCAACCAGATCCAGCGCAACACCAACACGCGCTGGCTGGGTGGCGCCTGGAACGAGGCGCGCACCAAGCTCGGCGTGGACACGGCCTGGGTGGCGGAGCGCGGCGGGCTGGTGGTGGGCCTGCTGGACCACCAGGATCCTGCCGCGGCACCCGGGCGGGTGGATCCGGCCCAATTGAACGAGCGGGTGGTGGAACGCGCCCGCCGGCTGCGGCCCTGGTGCGACGTGCTGGTGGTGGTGGCGGGTTTGGGCCCGCGCGCTCCCGAAGAACTGGCGGGCCGACTCCAGGGCCTGGCCGATCTGCTGCTGGTCACCGGAGCCGCGGAGGCCTTAGAAGAGGCCCACCTGGTGGGCGACGTGCGCGTGGCCGGCGTGGGCTCCCGGGGTTGCCGATTGGGACAGCTGGACGTGGAAGTGCGGGACGGCCGACTGTTGCGGGCGGACTGGAGCCTGCTGCCGCTGGATTCCACCGTGCGCGAGGATCCCAGCGTGGCCGAGAGCCTGCGCAACCTGGTGGACCGGGAGGAGGCCATCGAGCGGGGGCGGCTGGAGGCCCTGCGCCAGCAGACCCTGGCGCGGCTGGGCATCGCGTCGGGCAGCCTGCCCGGCGAGGACGCCCCCACGCGCTATTCGGGCCAGGCCACCTGCCGGGAGTGCCACGCGGCGCAGTGGCAGGCCTGGCAGGGGTCGACCCACGCCCGCAGCTGGAGCCTGCTGCAGCGCGACAAGGCCACGGCCGACGTGGCGCGCA
This sequence comes from Candidatus Delongbacteria bacterium, assembly GCA_041675285.1. Lineage (NCBI taxonomy): Bacteria > Candidatus Delongiibacteriota > Candidatus Delongbacteria bacterium. The sequence goes on along the minus strand of JBAYTZ010000017.1, from coordinate 12,089 downwards.
CCCGCCGCGCGGTGACCGGCTGGCTGGAGAAGGGCGGCTGGCTCAACGACCGCGAAACCGGCGAACTCTCCGGCGTGCAGTGCGAAGCCTGCCACGGCCGCGGCAGCTCCCACGTCTTCACCCGGGGCGCTTCCTTCAAGAGTATGAACGAGGATCCCGCCGGCGCCTGCGCCGCGTGTCACGAGACCCCGCCCGCCGTGGACCCGCACAGCCTGGTCCCGCTCACGCCCTGAGGCGGAGGGCTGGCCGCGCGACGGATCAACGATAAGCAAAGAGGGCCCGACGGGCCCTCTTCATGATGACGATTGGGCGAAGCCTCAGGCCTCCTGGCCGCCTTCCGCCCGCACCACGGCCAGCACTTTGTCGCGCATCGCTTCCATCTGATCCTGGGAGGAGGCCTCCAGGTTGAGGCGCAACAGCGGCTCCGTGTTGGAGGGACGCAGGTTGAACCACCAGGAGTCGTACTCCACGGTCAGGCCGTCGATCTGGCTGAAGCGCGCGTCCTGGAACCCGGCCTTGACGCGCGCCAGCGTGTCCGCCACGGAGAGCACGCGGCTGTTGATCTCGCCGGACTGCGGGTATTTGGCCAGCGGGCGCCAGAGTTCCGCCAGGCTGGCCTTGCGCGCCTCCATCATGGCCAGGATGGTGAACAGCGCCAGGTCCGTGCTCTCCGTGTAGTGGCTCTCCTGGAAGTAGTAGTGCCCGGAGAGTTCCCCGCCGCAGAGGCTTTTCTGCTTGCGCATCAGGGTCTTGATGAAAGTGTGGCCCACCCGGCTCTTGGTGACGGACAGGCCGTGGGCGCGCAGGGTCTCCTCCACCACGCGGCTGGCGCGGCAGTCGATCACCACGTCGAAGTTGCGGTGGCCGGTCTCCACCAGGCCCAGCGCGATCAGCAGCGTGGTGAGGTCGCCCTGCAGGAAGTCTCCGGCCTCGTCCACTAGCATCATCCGGTCGCCGTCGCCGTCCAGCGCGATGCCCAGGTCGGCGCCGCTGGCCACCACCCGGCGCCGCAATTCGCGCGTGTTCTCCTCCAGCAGCGGATTGGGTTCGTGGTTGGGGAAGCTGGGGTCGGATTCAAAGTAGAGCGGCTCCACGCGCAGGGGCGTCAGAGCCAGATTCTCCCCCACGAACAGCCCGCAGACCGCGTTGCCCGCGTCCACCACCACCTGGTAGGGCGTGTGGAAGTTGATCCGCCGGCGCAGGAATTCGCGGTAGGCGGGGAAGGGGTCCAGCTGCTCCGCCGGACCCACCCGGGCCGGGACGGACTGGAAGTCCGCGCTCTCCACCCGGCGCCGCAGTTCCTGGAGTTGCTCCTCGGGCACCGGGGCGGCGTCCCGTCGGCAGAACTTGAAGCCGTTGTACTGGCCGGGATTGTGCGAGGCCGTGATCATCACGCCCGCGTCGTAGTCCAGTTCCGCGGCCGTGAAATAGAGGATCGGCGTGGAGACCTTGCCGATGCTCACCACCTGCACGCCCTGGGCGCGCAGCCCGCGGGCGAAGGCCTCGAAGAGGCTGTCCCGGCTGGCGCGGTCGTCCGTGCCCACCAGAAAGCGCCGGGCACCGAAGTAGTCGCCCGCCGCCCGGCCGATGAGAAAGGCCGTCTCTTCATTCAGTTCTTCCGGAACCAAGCCGCGGATGTCGTAGGCTTTGAAGATGGACATGGATGCTCCTGGAATGTTGGGCCAAACCTACCAAAAAACGGCCGCTGGGAATGAACCCGTTCCGCCGTCGCCTGCCGGGATTCCGCCCGGCGGACCCGCCCGGCGTCGAAGCGCGGGTCCTGAATCTTCAGGAATGAGAGGGGATTAAAGATGAACTCACGAGCTGATTCAAGATGAAAATGAACAAAAAGACCAGAGAAGAATCGTGGATTCAAATGAACCAGATTTCAAGGGAGACCGACTGTCCTGTTCTTTTTTATGGACGACAGATGAAATTCAAACCACGTCCGGTTGCTCCTTTCCACGCTCCTTCCTATGTTCAGAGGTGCCGACCCGACACCACACGTGGCGGGATTGGTCGGATTCAACGGATTTTCTGCGAGAACTAAAAGGAAAATAGTCAATGGAAACGGCAGTTTTCATCGAAAACCTGAAGTACATCTTCGCAAACTTGGGCATCACAAAAGCCCATGTGGCGAAAATGTGCGGTGTCTCCAAAGCCACGGTATCCATGTGGTTGGCGGGCCGCAAGCCATACCGCCAGAGTATCGAGACGATCTCCGATCTGATCAGCAGTCTTCTGTACCTTTCCGTGAGCCCCGAGCAATTGCTCTCGGAGGATCTGCAGGGTCTGTTGCGCAAGAATGAAGTCAAGCGCGTGATCATCAAGAAGCTGCTCAAGGACCTCTCGGCCATGCCCATCGACGACCTGATCGTGATCAACGATTACGTCCACCGGATCGCCGAGCAGCAGCAGACCGGCGAAGCCGCCTGACCCGCGGCCTTCCGTCACAGCCCCCCCCGCGGATGTGACTCCCCCAGCCCGGTACCCGCCGGGCTTTTTTCTGGCCCTGCGCCAGCCCGCTGGACTGCTTTGATCCGGGTTCGGGACGCGCAAGACCGCAACACCTGTTAATCCTGCTTATTGGATTTGCGGGTGCCCGCATCCGATACTTTCCTCCGAGCGATTCACGTCACACAATGGGAAACAGGAGGAGCGTCACATGCGACGAATTGCCGGAACGGTTTTGGCGGGTTTGCTGCTGAGCGCGGGACTGGCCCTGGCCGGCGACCTGCAGCCGGAATGGGTGAAGAACTTCGATCGCGAGATCCAGTGGCAGAAGCTGAGCGATTCGGGTTTCCTGATTCTGGGTACCGAGGAAGCCCTGTTCGCGCTGGACCCCGCCAGCGGCGAGACGGCCTGGTCGCTGGACCAGTTCAAGAAGATGCCCGAGGATTTCATCGAAATGCTGCCGGGCACGCAGTTCGCGGCGGTGACCTACAAGGGCGGCCTGTTGGGCTTCGGCAACACCACCTACCTGCTGGACGTGACCACGGGCGAGATCAAGTGGGATTCAGCCAAGCTCGAACTGGGCAACTCCCCGGGCCAGTTTTATCTGCCGGAGGCGGGCGGCCTCCTGCTCTACGGCATGAGCAAGAAGGGCAAGATGACCGTCAAGCTCGTGGATCTGGCCACGGGCAATGAGATGTGGGCCAACGACGGCCTCTACAAGAAATTCCCGGCGGTCTTCCCCATCTCGGAAAAGAAGAAGCTGCGGATGGGCATCCGCGGCAACCAGAACCCGCTGGTCGTGGAGGGCAAGGGCATCCTCGAGTTGGTCTCGCCCATGGGCCTGCGCATGCTGGATCCCAAGACCGGCCAGGTCAAGTGGACCTCCAAGCTCAAGGTGAAGAACGTGCCCGCCGTGAAGGGCGGTTTCGCCCAGATGACCCTGAGCGCGGACGGCCAGACCGTGTTCGTCCCCTTGGACCAGACCCTGGCCGCGGTGAAGGTCTCCGACGGCAGCCTGGCCTGGGCCAAACCGGCCAAGCTCAAGGGCATCGTCTATCAGCTGGAAGCCACCAACCAGGGCCTGGTGGTGCGCGGCGGCCCCGGCGGCATCAAGGGCAAGGGCAAGCCCTTCATCACGGTGCTGGATCCCGCCACGGGCCTGCAGACCTGGAAGAAGCCCTTCAAGGATCTGGAGAACGCCAGCAGCTTCGTGGTGAAGGACGGCAAGATCCTCATCTACGCGGACCGGGCCATCCATGAGATCGACCTCAAGGACGGTTCCAACCACGAACTGGTGGACAAGATCAAGCTGGGCGACGGCGAGATCCCCCACACCTTGGCCCTGCGCAAGGACGGCCTGCTGCTTCAGTCCAGCCAGAACCTGGCCCTCTATGAGTTCGGGGGCAAGCAGATCTTCCACACTTACAACCGCGCGCCCCAGGCCGGTCTGCTGGCCAAAGTGGCCTCCACGGCCCTGATCGTGGCCGCCAACGCCGCCAGCGCCTCCGCCGCCTACGGCCGCGCCCAATCCACGGGCATGAGCCAGCAGTACACGCTGATCACCAGCAACCCGGTGATGAAGCAGCGCTTCCAGCAGTCCGAGTCCTCGGACAACTACGTCTACATGCTGGCCGACGTGGGTCCGGGCGGGCAGAAGTCCGGCGCCGGGATCATCCAGGTGAACAAGACCACGGGCGCCAACGAGAAGTCCGTCGTGCTGGGCACCAAGGAGCCCGAGTACGAAGTGGACGAGCTGGGCGGCCGGCTCTTCTTCAAGTCCGGCAACAAGGAGATCACCTGCTACAAGTTCTAGCCGGTGGATCCATCCCGCTTCACGAGAACGGCGCCCCGGGGCGCCGTTTTCCTTGCCCGCCCGGCTGAGCGCGCCGCCCTCTTTGCTACTTTGGGCGCGCCCTTCCGTCGGCCGGCTGGAGTCGGTCCGCTGAGAAGGAAAGAGGACAGCCCATGTTTCTCGGCAAAGTCGTCGGGACCGTCTGGTCCACCAAGCGGGTCGCCAATCTGGGCAGCCTGCGCATGCTCCTCATCCACCCCGTCGATCTGAGCGTGGCCACCAACGAGAACCTGGTGGTCTGCGCGGACGTGATCGGCGCCGGCGTGGGCGAGCTGGTCATCTGCGCCTACGGCCACGCCGCGCGCATGGCCCTGGGCTCCAATCCGGACATCAGCGTGGAGGCCGCAGTGATCGGCATCGTGGACGAGCTGGAGACCTCCGCGGAATTCAAGAGCCAAGTGCCGCCCGCCTTCCCGGGCGCAAAGGAGCCGGACCATGGCGATCAGTGAGGCCACCATTCGGGAACTGACCCGCAAGGCCATCGACGAGCTGGGCCCCCTGGCCAGCCCGGACAACGTGCGGCAGGTGGTGCGCGACGCCTTGGCCCGCATGCAGGAGGAAGTCTCGGGCCTGGAGGGCACGCCGGGCTTCAGCGCCTCGCACTTGAACCTGGGCTCGGGCACGCAGGTCATCGTCACCGTCTTCGGCAAGAACAAGGCCGGCGTGCTGGCGGAGGTGGCCCGCTGTCTGGCGGACTTCAACGGCAACGTCATCGACATCAGCCAGAAGATCCTCCAGGACTGGTTCACCATGATCCTCATCGTGGACATCTCGGAGCTGACGGCCTCCTTCGCCGCGCTGAAGAAGGCCCTGGGCCAGGTGGGGGAGAAGCTGGGCGTGCGGGTGCTGGCCCAGCACGAGGACGTGTTCGTCAGCATGCACAGGGTGTAAGCCATGGCTTGGTCCTTCGAGGAAATCCTCCAGACCGTCCAGATGACGGAGCGCGAGCACTTCGACGTGCGCACCGTGACCCTGGGCATCAGCCTGCGCGACTGCGCCTCCGACAGCCTGGAGACCATGAAGCGCAAGATCTACGACAAGATCACGCGGCTGGCCTCGCGCCACGTGGCGGCCGCCCGCCAGGTGGAGGAGCGCTGGGGCATCACCATCGCCAACAAGCGCATCTCCATCACGCCGCTCTCCATCCCCGGCGAGCAGATGAAGCTCGCGGGCTTCCTCGAGCTGGCGCTCACGCTGGACAAGGCCGCCGAGGAGTGCGGCGTGGACTACCTGGGCGGCTACAGCGCGCTGGTCTCCAAGGGCATGACCCCGGGCGAGCAGGAGCTGATCCTCAGCATCCCCGAGGCGCTGGCCTCCACCAAGCACGTCTGCAGCAGCGTGAACATCGGCTCCTCCAAGGCCGGCATCAACATGGACGCCGTGCGCCTGATGGGCGAGATCATCCTGCGCACGGCCGAACTGACCAAGGACGTCAAGAGCATCGGCTGCGCCAAGCTCGTGGCCTTCTGCAACGCCGTGGAGGACAATCCCTTCATCGCCGGCGCCTTCCACGGGATCAGCGAGCCCGACCTGACGCTGAACGTGGGCATCTCGGGACCGGGCGTGGTGCTCAGCGCCGTGCGCGAGGTGGGCCAGCAGGCGGATTTCGTGGACGTGGCCGAGGCCATCAAGCGCATGGCCTTCAAGATCACGCGGGCCGGCGAGATGATGGGCCGCCAGGTGGCCAAGCTGGAGGGCGTGCCTTTCGGCGTGGTGGACATCAGTCTGGCCCCCACCCCGGCCGAGGGCGACAGCGTGGGCGCGATCCTCGAGGAAATGGGCCTGGAGCGCATCGGCGCCCACGGCTCCACGGCGGCCCTGGCCCTGCTCAACGACGCGGTGAAGAAGGGCGGGATGATGGCCTCATCCTACGTGGGCGGCATGAGCGGCGCCTTCATCCCGGTCAGCGAGGACGCCAACATGATCCGCGCGGCGGCGGAGGGCGTGCTTTCCATTGAGAAGCTCGAGGCCATGACCTGCGTCTGCAGCGTGGGCCTGGACATGATCGCCGTCCCCGGCGACACGCCGGCCACCACGCTCTCGGCCATCCTGGCGGACGAGGCGGCCATCGGCATGGTGAACAACAAGACCACGGCCCTGCGGATCATCCCCGTCCACGGCATGCGCGTGGGCGACGTGGTGGACTGGGGCGGCCTGCTGGGCGCGGCGCCCATCATGCCCGTCCGGCCCCAGGACAGCAGCATCTTCATCCGCCGCGGCGGCCGCATCCCGGCCCCCACCACGGCGCTCAGGAACTGACACGCTCACCACGAAGAGCGGGAAGAAGAAAGAAGAGCACGAAGCTCAGGCGCTGTAAGGGACCTTCGTTGAGGCGATAGCCAAGTCCCTTCCCCCGCCATTGGCGGACCCGCCCCCGGCGGGGGAAGAAATCGGCTTCGCCTCCCAGCGCCAATGATCCTTCATCTGTCTCTTCGTGGTCTTCTTTGGTCTTCGTGTTCTTCGTGGTGAGATTGGAACAGAGCGCGCAACAGGTGAGATCGCAATGCAAGTAGCAGCCGCGCAATTCAACCCCCTCCTGGGCGACCTGGCGGCCAATTTGGCGGCACACCTGGTTGTGGCCGAGGAGGCGGCGCGGGCCGGCGTCCAGCTGCTGCTCTTCCCGGAACTCTCCCTGACCGGCTACGCCCTGCGCGATCTGGTGGCCGAAGTGGCGCTGGCCCCGGAGGATCCCTTCTTCGCGCCGCTGCTGGAGGCCAGCCGGCAACTGGCGCTCTGCGTCGGCTTCGCCGAGCGTGACCGCCGCGGCCTGTTGTACAACTCCCAGGCCTTCCTGGCCGAAGGGAAGCTGATCCACGTGCAGCGCAAGGTCTTTCTGCCCACTTACGGGCTCTTCGAAGAAGGCCGCTTCTTCGCCCGGGGCGAGCGCATCCGCGCCTTCGACACGCCGCTGGGCCGGCTGGGCCTGCTGATCTGCAACGATTGGTGGCACGCGGCCGCGCCGCTGCTATTGGCCCAGGACGGCGCCGAGCTCTTTCTGGCCCCCGCCGCCAGCCCGCTGCGCGGCCTGACACCGCGCCCCGCCTCCGCCCCCGGCTGGATGGAGAGCCCGGGCGGTGAAAACGGCCGTGTCTGGTACGGCCTGCTGGCGGCCCACGCGAAAATGCAGTCCACGCCCATCCTGTTCTGCAACCGCTGCGGCTTCGACGACGGCGTGGGCTTCTGGGGTGGCAGCAGCTACTGGTCCCCTGCCGGCCTGCGCCTGGCCGGCCTGGACCACGCCGACCCCGGCCTGCTGCAGGCGGACTGGGATCCGGCCCAGACCCGCCGCGAGCGTGCCTATTCGCCGCTGCTCCGCGACGAGAATCTCAGCCTCTTGGCCGACGAACTGGCCCGCCTGCGCTCCGCCCGAGACTAGCGGACCACCAGCCACTCCTCGCTGTATACAAAGGATCCGGCCTTCGAGCACGTCCCGGCCGTGATCCAGGACAACTCCGGCGCCCGTCCCAACTGGCACTCTGGTCCCGTTCCTGGCGGAGGAGCCCGGGACGATTCGCCTTGCTCTGGGGATGTTGGGCGCGGCGCACCCGGAAATCGGGCACGCCAACCGGATGCCGTCTCCTCCGGCGGCAGCCGTCGACCCGGCCGGAGTTCCCTCCAGGCGCGCTGCGGCGGCGCCGGAGCGGAGCGGGGGAAAGTGACCGGCCGGCGTCTTGTGGGCGGGTCGCGCGGGTCGTGACCCGCCCACAGCTTTCATTGCCAGCGGCCTCTTTCTATCTTCATCCCTCCGAAGAAGTCCAATTGCGGGAATGGCGGAACTGGCAGACGCGCAAGATTTAGGTTCTTGTGTCCTTCGGGCGTGGGGGTTCAAGTCCCCCTTCCCGCATTCGTGGAGTGAATCCCAGGAATGCCGGCGCCCTCTAGTCCGGCCGGCCGCTGAAACGTGTGTAAGGAGCCAGGGTGCAGATCACGATCCAGGAACTTGAGCCGACCAAGGTCGAGATGACGGTGACCATTCCCTCCTCCCAAGTGGAAGAGCGGATGGAGAAGAAACTGCGCGAGCTGGGCGCCAAGGCCCACGTCAAGGGCTTCCGTCCGGGCAAGGTGCCCGCCGGCCTGCTCAAGGGCATGCTGGGCGAGCGCGCCCTGAGCGAGACCCTCAGCGCCCTGCTGAACGAGACCTACCCGCGCGCCCTTTCCTCGGAGCGTCTGCAGCCGCTGGACCAGGGCATCATCGAGAAGATGGACCACGAGCCCGGCGGGGACTTCACCTACGTGGCCGTCGTGGAAGTGGCGCCCCGGGTGCAGGTCAAGGACTACACGGGCCTGGAGGTCAAGCGCCCGCGCCGCGAGGTCACCGCCGAGGATCTGGACAAGGCCCTGGAGCAGCTGCGCAAGCAGTACGCCAACTGGGCGCCGCTGGAGAACGAGGGCGCGGCCCCCGGCGACCAGCTGGTCTGCGACATCCAGGAGACGGACGAAGAGGGCGTGGATCTGCCCAACCGCCTCTACCGCAACATCCGCGTCGAACTGGGGCGCAACCAGTACGGCCCGGACTTCGACGTGAAGATGCAGGGCGCCCTGTCGGGCGAGTCCCGCTCTTTCGACATCGTCAACCCCGAGGACGACCCGGACCCCGCCACCGCCGGCAAGACCGAGTACTATCGCGTGCTGGTGCACGAACTGAAGCGCCCGCAGCTGGCCGAGTTGGACGACGACTTCGCCAAGGAGGTCCCTCCCGGTTTCGACACGCTGGAGGAGTTGAAGGACCGCGTCCGCCAGGACCTGGCCCTGCAGTTGGAGCGCTCGCTGGAGACGGCCGTGAACAACCGGCTGATCGCCGCCGTGATGGCCAACAACCCCGTCCAGGTGCCGGAGAAGATGATCCACCAGCAGCTGGATTCGATCATCGAGCAGGCGCGCAAGGGCACGGACAACCCCATCGACGACGAGATCGTACGCCGCAGCTACCACGACGAGGTGGAGCGCAACCTGGGCTGGAGTCTGGTGAGCCAGGCGATCATCCAGGCCGAGAAGCTCGAGGTCAGCGAGCAGGACCTCGAGGAGGAGATCGTCCGCTACGCGGCCTCCACGGGCCAGGAACCAAAGGCCGCCCGCCTGCAGTTGAAGCGGGCCAGTGCGCTGGAGCGCATGGCCATCGAGCTGCAGGAGCGCAAGTTGCTGGGCTTCCTGCGCGGATCCGCCACGCTGAGCGACGAGACCGAGGCCGAAGGGTCCGAAGACAGCGCGTCCTAAGCGGAGGCGCAAACTGGAGGATCAGCGGTGCTGATTCCGACCGTCATCGAGAAAGTGGCCCACGGCGAACGGGCCTATGACATCTACAGCCGCCTGCTCAAGGAACGCATCGTCTTCCTGGGCACGGCCGTGAACGACCACGTGGCCAACTTGGTGGTGGCCCAGCTCCTCTTCCTGGCCGCCGACGACTCGGAGAAGGACATCAACCTCTACATCAACAGCCCGGGCGGCAGCGTCAGCGCGGGCCTGGCCATCTACGACACCATGCAGTACATCAAGCCCAAGGTGTCCACTATCTGCATCGGCATGGCGGCCTCCATGGGCGCCCTGCTGCTGGCGGCGGGGACGGCGGGCAAGCGCTATTCCCTGCCCAACAGCCGGATCATGATCCATCAGCCCTCCGGCGGCGCCTATGGGCAGGCCTCCGAGGTGGAGATCCACGCCAAGGAAATCCTGCTCATGCGCGAGCGCCTGAACGAGATCCTGGCCAAGCACACGGGCAAGCCCCTGGAGCAGATCGCCAAGGACACGGACCGCGACTTCTTCATGTCCGCCAACGAGGCGATGGAGTACGGCCTGGTGGACCAGGTCTACGAGTCCCACTCCAGCATCATGCGCAAGGACAAGGAATAGCCATGGCCGACGAGCGGCGTCGCAAGGACCCCATCGCCATCTGTTCCTTCTGTGGCCGCACCAGCCACGAAGTGCAGATCATGATCCAGGGGCCCAACGTCAACATCTGCAACGAGTGCGTCGAGGCCTCGGTGCAGATCGTCCGGCGCAACATCAACCGCGGCAAGCGCCCCGTGTTGGAGAATTTCGGCACGCCCCGGGAGATCAAATCCCGGCTGGACGAATACGTCATCGGGCAGGACGACGCCAAGCGCGCGCTCTCCGTGGCGGTCTACAACCACTACAAGCGGGTGCGCAGCCAGGACGTCGCCGACGACGTGGAGCTGCAGAAGACCAACATCCTGATGATTGGCCCCACGGGCACGGGCAAGACCCTCTTGGCCCAGACCTTGGCGCACTTCCTCCAGGTGCCCTTTACCATCGCCGACGCCACGGTCCTGACCGAGGCCGGCTACGTGGGCGAGGACGTGGAGAACATCCTGGTGCGCCTGCTGCACGCGGCCAACTACGACGTGCAGGCGGCGGAGATGGGCATCGTCTACATCGACGAGATCGACAAGATCGCCCGCAAGGAAGGCAGCGCGTCCATCACCAGGGACGTCTCAGGGGAAGGCGTGCAGCAGGCTCTGCTCAAGATGCTCGAGGGCACCGTGGCCTCCGTTCCGCCGGAAGGCGGGCGCAAACATCCCGAGCAGAAGCTGATCAACATCAACACCAAGAACATCCTCTTCATCTGCGGCGGCGCCTTCGACGGGCTGGAAGCCATGATCCGCGAGCGGCTGGGCCACAAGCAGATCGGTTTCGGCGCCGCCCAGGGGGCCCTGGAAGACAAGACCATGGGCGACACCCTGCGCCAGGTGGAGTTCGAGGACCTGCTCAAGTTCGGCCTGATTCCCGAGCTCATCGGCCGCCTGCCGGTGGTGACGGCGCTGGACGAACTGTCCGAGGAAGCCCTGTTGCAGATCCTGACGGAGCCGCGCAACGCCATCGTGCGCCAGTACGAGCGCCTCTTCGACATGGAGGGCCAAAAGCTGACCTTCTCCAAGGAGGCCCTGCGCGAGGTGGTCAAGCTGGCCCAGAAGCGCCGCACGGGCGCGCGCGCGCTGCGCGGTATCGTGGAGCAGGCGCTGCTGGACACCATGTTCGAACTTCCCGGCCGCGAGGACGTGGAGGAGGTCTTGCTGACCCCCGCCACCGTGCGCCGCGAGCGCCGCCCGCGCCTGGTGCTGCGCGAGGTCGCCGAGGCCGCCACGCCGCAGCTAAGCTCCACGGCCACCCTGCCTGCCCGCCAGGAGCGCAAGCGGGCCTGAGGCCACCACAACATGATCTCAAGAACCCGACACGTGTCGGGTTTTTTCTTGGGACAAGGCAATCAACACAGAGGCACAGGGACACAGAGGACATAGATGGGCTTGGTCTTTGCCTCGGCTGTGGCAGCATCACCCTCAAGACCCAGTGCGCACGAAGACACGAAGGCTCGAAGACGGGCTGACAGTGGGATGAGCACGCCCCCATCCCGCCGTGGGGCGCGAGGGAAGGGATGCGGCTTCGTCTCGCCCAAGCCATGGGATCCCCCGGTCAAGCCGGGGGATGACGAGTAGGATGCGTGAGGTGAAGCCCGCAGGGCTGAACCTGAATCAGGTGGTGACGGCGTCAGCCGGAACCAACTACGAGGTTGCAGGAAGCCCAAACGTCGGCCAGCGGAAGGCCACCGCGAGGTGGCCTGACTCTGGCCGCTGAGAAGAGCGCGTCTTTGGCGCCACCTTTCTGCGCACAAGCAGAAAGGTGGCAAACAAGGGTCCCGGCCAAGCCGGTGCCAAGCCGGTGCCAGGTCGGTGCCAGGTCGGTGCCAGGTCGGTGCCAGGTCGGTGCCAGGTCGGTGCCAGGTCGGTGCCAGGTCGGTGCCAGGTCGGTGCCAGGTCGGTGCCAGGCCGGT